>JAGAAF010000061.1 GCA_017615435.1 Bacteroidales bacterium | reverse complement strand
GAGGACCTCCACCGGGTTGGTGAGCATATCGAAGATGATGCCTTCCTGGCGGGCGTGGTGTACTTCCTCGCGGCGCGCGGGCAGCTCCACCTCCGTGCGGCGGTAGATGATGTGCACCTCGGCTCCCAGACGGAGCGCGGTGCGCGCCGCGTCCATAGCCACGTTTCCTCCACCTACCACGCACACTTTCTTTCCGGCGTGGATAGGGGTGAGATAATCGTCCCTATAGGCCTTCATCAGGTTGTTTCTGGTGAGGAATTCGTTTGCGGAGAACACTCCGTTGAGGTTCTCGCCCGGGATGCCCATAAACTTCGGAAGACCTGCTCCCGTGCCGATGAACACGGCCTTGAAGCCCTCCTTGTCGAAGAGTTCGTCGATGGTGACCGTGCGGCCGATTATGACGTCGGTCTCTATCTTCACGCCGAGCTTTAGCACTTCGTTGATCTCGTGCTGCAGCACGCTGTCCTTCGGCAGACGGAACTCCGGGATGCCGTAGACCAGCACGCCGCCGATCTTGTGCAGCGCCTCGAAGATGGTGACATCGTAGCCCCATTTCGCGAGGTCGCTCGCGCACGCAAGGCCGGCCGGACCGGAGCCGATTATGGCAACTTTCTCGCCCTTGCCGGGCTTGTCCATCTCGGCCGCTTCGGCGCTATGGCCGTTCTCGCGGCACCAGTCGGCCGTGAAGCGCTCGAGGTTGCCTATCGCCACGCTCTCGCCCTTGATGCCGAGGATGCAGCTGCCTTCGCACTGCGTTTCCTGCGGGCAAACGCGTCCGCACACGGCGGGAAGCGATGAGTCCTTCGCGATGACGGTGGCCGCTCCGATCACGTCGCCTTCTTTCAGGTGCGAGATGAAACCGGGGATGTCGATTCCCACGGGGCAGGCGCCGACGCAGCGCGGGTTCTTGCAATGCAGGCAGCGCGCGGCTTCCGTCTTCGCCTCTTCCAGGTTGAAACCGAGGCTTACTTCTTCGAAATTGCGGGCCCTCTCCTGGGGATCCTGCTCGCGAACTTTAGTCCTTTCAGTGATCATAGTGAGAATCCGTATTTTTCTTTGTCCTGGGCTTCTTCCGCCTTATATTGACCCTGCCTGCGCATGGCTTCGTCGAAGTCCACGAGCGCGCCGTCGAATTCCGGGCCGTCCACGCAGGCGAATTTCGTCTTTCCGCCCACGCTCACGCGGCAGGCGCCGCACATTCCCGTGCCGTCCACCATCAGCGTGTTCAGGCTGACTATCACCGGGATGCCGAGCTTGATGCAGGTGAGGGTGCTGAATTTCATCATTATCATAGGGCCTATCGCTATGCACCTGTCGAAGTGCCTGCCTTCGCCGACGAGCTTTTCGAGCATCGCCGTGCCCACTCCCTTGAAGCCGAACGAGCCGTCGTCCGTGCAGAGGTGCAGCTCGTCGCAGACCTTCGCCATCTCCTCTTTGTAGATGAGCAGGCTTTCATTGCGCGCGCCGATGATGACTTCCACATGCGCTCCATGCTCCTTGAGCCATTTCGCCTGCGGGTAGACGGGAGCAGTTCCCACTCCGCCCGCGATGAAGACTATGCTCTGCTTTTTGAGCTCTTCGTCCGGCAGCTCGCACAGCTCGGATGCCTTGCCGAGAGGGCCGACCACGTCCGCGAATGCTTCGCCTTCCTCGCGTGCGACTATCGCAGCGCTGGACACGCCTATCTTCTGGGTGACGATTGTCACCGTGCCTTTTTCCGGGTCGTAATCGCTGATTGTGAGAGGGACTCTTTCTCCCTTTTCGTCGTTCCTGACGATGAGGAATTGTCCGGGTTTTGCCGAGCGGGCTATCCTGGGCGCGCTGACCACCATCCTGCAGATGGTCGGGGTCAGCATTTCTTTACGCAATATTGTGTACATAGCAAAAGTCAAAGATACACAATAATTGAAATATTTCCTTTATATTTGCGGTCCAAATCAAGGATGGTCCCGTAGCTCAGTTGGATAGAGCAACAGCCTTCTAAGCTGTGGGTCATGCGTTCGAGTCGCATCGGGATCACGAAAAAGGGGATCCGTCGCGGATCCCCTTTTTCATGAAAATAGATTATCTTTGTGCTATGTCGGAAATTAGTCGCCAGACAGTTTGGGGCATCAATCTTTCGGACCCCGATTGCTTCCGCAGTCTGTATGATGGCTATTGCGACGGAGTGCAATACTTCTATGCACCCAACCCAGTCCCGAATTCCGTGGACATGGCCACCTGGCCCTTCGACCAGAACTTCTACCTCAAGCTGAATCTCGCCATCGGCGGCTCCTGGGGCGGCACTCCCGCTGCCGACTTCAACGAGGCCACCTACGAAATCGACTGGGTTCGCGTCTGGCAGAAATAACGCTGTGTGGGGCGTGGGGGTCAACCCCCTGTCTCTCAGCAAGTTAACGAAAAGAGGTGTCCTGTTTTTGGGACACCTCTTTTGCGTAAATCGCTAGTTATCAATTACTTATCTCCCACGGGGTTATCGGCAGTCGCTTTCCGTTTGCCGCGCCTTATGGCCATGGCGGCGGCGGAGACGGCGCCTAGAATGACCAGCAGAATCGTGCGGCTTTCGTGCGTGAGGGTGGCGAAAAGGATTCCGACCTCCCAGCCGAAGCCGTAGATTTCAGACATCGCGAGAGCGATTATGTAGTGGAATGCTCCCAGTCCGCCGGGGACGGGGACGATAGTCGCGAAGTTACCGATGGCGGACAGGAACAGAGCGTCCGCGAAGGTGAGGTCTCCGAGGCCGGGCATGGCCCAGAAAACGCACTGGCACATCGCCACATAGCAGAACCAGATCAGGATGGTGTAGATGGCGAAACGGCCTTTGCGGTCCATCACCAGGAACGCCTTAATTCCGTCGAACACTCCCTTGATCCATTCGGCTACCTTTCCGAAGAACTTGCTCTTGTTCCGCAGTTTGTAGATCAGCACGCAGAACACGACTATGGCCACTATCACCAGGCCCAGAATGATCCAGATCTTCAGGGAGAGCCTTCCGGCCGCCGGCTTCAGGACGGAGTCCTTGAGGAAGCCGATTATTGCGTCCTGCTTGAAGACTATCGCCAGGATGGTGACCACCACCACCATGAAAGAGTCCCATGCCCTTTCCATCAGCACGGTGCCGAAGACCTTGTCGTAGGTCACGTCTTTGTTCGTGACGCCGGCCGTGCGCACGAAATCGCCGCTGCCGGCCACCACCAGATAACTGAGGTTGCCTAGGTTGTTGGCGTCCCAGGCCTTGATGAATGTGGCCGATTTGTCGAGCGGGAGGAGCATGTCCTTCCAGCGCTCTGCCCTGAGAATCAGAGCCACAAGGCATGCGAATGCGGAAAGAGCCACATACTCCCAGCGGACGGTGTGGAGATTGTCCACGAACACATTCCAATCGATGCCTCGGAGGGCGAACCAAACCAGAACGACACCCAGTCCGAAGAGGAGGATGTACTCGAGTATTTTAAGCGCTTTTTTTGCCATGGGAGGGCAAAGATACTCATTATTTGTTATATTTGTATGTTAACGACAAGCATATGAAATCCATACTCGGAATAGGCAACGCCTTGACTGACATCCTCGCAGTCCTCCCAGACGACTCCCTCCTGAAACAGTACCATCTGCCGAAGGGCAGCATGCAGCATGTGGACATGGAGACGGGAGACCGTATCTGGCAGGCCCTCAAGCCGCTTGGAGTGAAGTATGTGGCCGGCGGCAGCGCGGCAAACACCATCACCTGCACGGCGATCTTCGGCATGCCGTCGTCTTTCATCGGAAAGATCGGAGAAGACGAGCTGGGCCTTCTGTTCAAGAGCGATCAGGAGCAGTACGGAGTGAACACCATGCTCCTCAAGAGCGACAAATCCAGCGGCCGTTCGATGGTCTTCGTCAGCGGCGGAAACGCCGAGCGCACTTTCGCCGTGTACCTGGGCGCAGCGCTGGATCTCGTGCCTGAGGACCTGAAACCCGAGTATTTCGAGGGACACGATTATTTCCATATCGAGGGCTATCTGGTGCAGAATCAGGCCCTTATCCGCAAGGCCGTGGAGCTGGCGCATGCCGCCGGTTGCATCATCTCGCTGGACATGGCCTCGTACAACGTCGTGGAGAGCAACGAAGCTTTCCTGCACGACATCGTGGACAGGTATGTGGACATAGTCTTCGCGAACGAGACTGAAGCCCGCGCTTTCACGAAATTGCCGGACGCCCAGGCCTCTCTGGACGAAATCTCAAAGCACTGCAAGATTGCGATAGTGAAGGTGGGCAAGCAGGGCTCCTATGTCAAGTCCGGAGACGAACTGCACTATATAGAGCCATGGCCGGCAGATCCCGTGGACGCGACCGGCGCCGGAGACACCTATGCGGCCGGCTTCCTCTATGCCCATTCGCTCGGGATGCCTCTGCGCGTTTGCGGCGAGATCGGATCGATAATCGCTGCGAAGGTGGTCGAGGTGGTCGGAACGAAGATCGACATCCCGCGTTGGAGAGACGCCAAGAAAGAAATACGCGCACTGATAGCGGCAAACAGCAAATAATGAGTTTCGTTTTAAGATTGTTGAGAGCTCTGGCTCTGGGCATGCGCACATCGAAATTGCCGACTGGATTAACGTCGCTTTCGAAGGTGCATGTGGCGGTGGTGTTCCTGGATGCAGATGAACATGGAGCTGAGCAGTTGGTGGGCGCTGTTTCCGGCTATTTCGCCGCGAAGAAGATCCGGGCTGAGATCTTCGCTTTGACTTCGGACAAGCATCGCCAGGAAATCAAGGGCGCACACTTGCTGGGGCCCCGTAACCTGACTTTGATCGGTCGCGTGCGTCACAACAAACGCACTCCGATAGTGGAGTTGGGAGAAGAACTGTTCGTGAATCTCGCTCCCGAGGGAGCGTTCACGGCCGAGTATTGTGCGGCAAGGTCCAAGGCCCTATTCAAGGTCGGCCGCGCCGCCAGCGCGAAGAAAATCTACAACCTTTTCGTCAGCTCTGAGGGCCATTCCGCCGCCGACGTCTTCGCCCAAATCACCGGCGTTCTGGACACGGTCAAATAGGGGCGTGTTTCGTAACTAATCGAATATCAGTGTATTAACAAAAACGATGTACCTGGAATCGGGCACATCGTTTTGTTTAATTACCTGAGCTTCAGCGAGTTGTAAAACACGCCCGGCTCAGACTAGAACGGAAGATCGTCTGTGGGCATGACGTCCACAGGCTCGGCCGCGGCGGGAGCGGCGGCTGCAGGGGCCGGCGAGGAAGCGGGAGCGCTGTACGCAGGCTGGGCCGGGGCTGAATACGCGGGCTGCGGGTTGTAGCCGCCCTGCGGCGCCGCGGCCTCTGAGTCATCACGCTTTCCGAGAAGCTGGAGAACATCCACCTGAATCTCGGTAGTGTACTTCTTCACACCCTGAGGGTCTGTGTAACTGCGGGTTCTGAGCCTTCCTTCGATATATAACTGGGTTCCTTTGTGTACGAACCTTTCAGCAACATCGGCGTTGGCGCGCCAGCAGACGATGTTGTGCCATTCAGTGTTTTCGCGAAGTTCTCCATTCCGGTCTTTGTAGCGCTCGCTTGTGGCGAGTGTGAATGTGGCGACTTTTGTTCCGCCCTGAGAGTTTCCATCGAGGTAACGTACTTCCGGGTCTCTTCCAACGTTACCGATCAGCATTACTTTGTTCAGTGACATAATTATTATTGGTTTACACTCCGGCACCGTGCCGAAGCTATCGTGCAAGTTAGCAATTTTTCCTATATTTGCCGCAGTTTATGCTGAAGAAATATATAATCGTTTTTCTTATCTCGATGGTTCCCCTGGTGGAACTCCGACTCGCCATCCCTTATGCTGTGGGCATGGATCTTCCCATCGTTCCCTCCATCATAATCGCAGTTGTCGGCAATATGCTTCCGGTCCCGTTCATATTCTTCTTCGCACGCAAGGTGCTCGAGTGGGGTCAGGACAAGAAGCTCATCGGCGGTTTCTGCCGCTGGTGTATCAGCAAGGGAGTGAAGGGAAGCGACAAACTTCAGAAGAAGGGAACGGGTCTCTATATAGCCCTCCTTCTTTTCGTGGGAATTCCTCTTCCCGGCACCGGCGCCTGGACAGGCACCCTCGCTGCGAGTTTCCTCAACATGGACTTCAAGAAGAGCGTCGCGGCCGTGATGGGCGGCGTCCTCCTCGCCGGCGCCATCATGCTCGCCGCCTCCCTCGGCCTCTTCGGCGCCATCGATTTCTTCGCGAAGTAATGTTGCCTTCGCCGGCAGCGTTTCTCGTCGTTTTTGCATCTATTATGCAGACCATCCGTTATAATATGAAGAGACTTTTATCCATTATAGCCGCTGCTGCGCTCTCCTTATCGCTGTGTGCGGCTCAAAACAGAATCTCTGTCGGAGTGGGACCTGCCTACGGACTGTTGATCTCCGGAATGGAAACCACTTATTCGTACTACGAATCGAACAACTTAAGCGATTTGTATGAACCCAAGCTAAGGTTGGAAGGCAGTATGGAACTCTCGCTTGAGTATAGCAGAATGCTCAGCGAGCGTTTCTCCCTTGGGGCAAACCTGAAATCGGGATTAACCCATGTCGCAAGGACTTCCGCCCCGGCCTACATAGATAAAACGACTGAACACCAGCAGTATTTCTTTGCTTTTGCTCCTGTGGCGCGTTTTAATCTGACAAAGCCGGAAAACGGTGTCGTTTTTTATCTGAAAGCGGAAGCAGGGGTTGGCATGATGACAGGAGAGCTTACGGGCACAAAGTGGTTCATGGACTACTTCGTCCCGGTGGGAATGGCTCTCGGACGCAAATTCAGAGGCTTTTGCGAAGTTGGAGTCGGTTCGACTTCAACAATGCGTTTGGGCTTCGAGTATGATTTTTAAACTTTTGAAATTATGAAGACTATCATTAGAACGTTCACCGCTATCTGCATACTCGTAGCATCTGTTTCATCCTGTGCGAAGGATGATCCGGCAGACGCCTTCGGAACTGAAATCAGCACGGCAAGCCCGCTTGTCGGATATATGAACAATTTCGCAGAAGAAATTGTAAGCGAGTCTCTGAAAATCCTGGAATCTGCCTTGAGGACATCTTCCGACGGCGGAATCAAAATGCTCTTCTACGAGACCAACAATCTCGCGCTGACTGTGGACGGCAGCGTCTGGAAAGTAAAACGCGAGGGAGACCTTAAGGGACTCACCATATCGAAAGTTGCTGGTGAGAATGCCTGGACTCTTACCTACAGCGGCGGAGTGGAGTTCACTGGCGGGACCTATCCCACAGACTTCACGGTGAAAGCCATCCAGAAAGATCCCGCTGCCGAAGGCCACCAGAACTGGGACATCCTGATTGACGGCACCCGCACGGAAGAGAATGGCTACAGTTGCGAGTTCACCTCCATGAACTATCTCATAGAGTGCAAAGCTCTGACTCAAGATAATCTGTGGAATGCCTTCGGCTACATCGTGATGACCGTCTACAAAGACGGCAATCAGATCGACCAGATCGTCATGGAACTCGCCGGCGGTCGCAGCGACAGCTCCGTCGTCCGCATCTAATTCAGTAAACGCCCTATTCCTCCTCCGCAGCTTCTTCCTCTTTCTTGATATTCGGGAGCTCGAGGCCGTAGTTCTTCTTGCGGTTCTCGATCTTCAGGGCGATGCTGAACAGGAAAGCCAGAACGCCGAAGGAGGAGAAGACTATCATCGGGACGACATAGCCGCCTGTGCTCTGACGCAGTGAGCCGATGAGGGCTGGAACGAGGCAGAGGCCGATGTTCTGCACCCAGAAAATGAGGCAGTAGGCGCTTCCCAGAATCTTTTCATCGATAATCTTCGGAACTGAAGGCCAGAGGGCCGCGGGAACCAGCGAGAAGCTGACACCGAGGGTAACGATCAGAATCAAAGCGAGAGTCTTGCTGGGGAAGACAGGCAGGAGGAATGCGAAACTGAGGTGGCAGACTATCATGATGACAGCTCCGGCCATCAGCATCGATGCGCCCTTGCCGATGCGGTCCAGGAAGATTCCGAGCAGGGGAGTGAGGGCCATCGCCAGGATAGGGAACACACTGAACAGACGGGACGCGGATTCCGGATCGATTCCGAGAGTCTCCTCAAGGAAGTTCGGAGCATAACGCTGGAACGGGAAAATGGCGCTGTAGTACAGGACGCAGAGCAGGGCCACGATCCAGAACATCTTGCTCTTGAAAATCGCGCCGAGATCGCTGACATGGAACTCGTCTTCCGGAGACTTTTCTTCGGTGGCAAGGCCGGCGGCGATCAGCTGCTTGTCGAACTTGCTGTCCATGAACGCGAACACTATGAAGTTGATAAGACCGATGCAGAGCAGAGCGCCGCAGAAACCCATCGGAGCCATTACCGAGCCGCCGAACTTGGAGGAGATGATAGGGGAGATCCACATCACGGCGAACACACCGAGACGGGCGATAGCCATCTCAAGTCCCATGGCGAGAGCCATTTCCTTGCCCTTGAACCACTTCGCGAGGATCTTGGACACGTTGGTTCCTTCCATCTCGCAGCCGCAGCCGAAGATCATGAAACCGAGCGCGGCGAGCTTCGCGCTTGCGGGCATTTCCACCCACCAGCTGTTCAGCCAGCCGGCGAAGGCAGTGGTCTGGAACCAGTCGCTCACGGCGATGAACTTGATTCCGGCGCCGAAGACCATCAGGCCTGCGGAGAGAATTCCGGAGAAGCGGACTCCCAATTTGTCCAGGATAATACCCGCAAGGATCAGGAAGCCGCAGACGTTGAGGATAAACTCCGAAGCGGCGTATTTTCCGAACACTCCGCTGTTCCAGCCGAGGTTGCTTTCCACCAAAGATTTAAGAGGGGACATCACGTCCACGAACATGTAGGCGAAGAACATCATCGCCGCCACCAAAATCAGAACGGTCCACCTTGCGACCGGCGATTCGTTCATCAAATTCTGCACTTTCTCTGACATATCATCAATTCATTTAGCGAATCGCTAAGTTACTCCGTTTGGCCGAAAAGTCAAAATAAAGTGTTAAATTTGCACCTTGATGGACCGTATACTGGACACGATCAACTACCCGGCAGACATCAAGTCTCTGGATATGAATCAGCTGAGGCAACTATGCTCTGAGCTGCGTTCATACATGATCGAGGTGTGCTCGGACCATCCGGGGCATCTGGCCTCCAGTCTCGGCGCTGTCGAACTGATTGTGGGCCTTCACTATGTCTATGACGCCCCGAAGGACAAGCTGATTTTCGATGTGGGCCATCAGGCCTATGCCCATAAAATCCTGACCGGCCGCAAGGAAGCGTTCAAGAACCTCCGCACCCGAGAGGGCGTGAGCGGCTTCCCGATGATGAGCGAGAGCGAGTACGACGCCTTCGGCGTGGGCCACGCCTCGAACTCGGTCAGCGCCGCCCTCGGCTATGCGGAGGCTTTCGCCCTCCAGGGCTCGGATGCCCATAGCGTCGCCCTGATCGGCGACGGAGCCCTGTCCGGCGGCATGGCCTTCGAAGCCCTGAACAACGCGGGCGCCAGCAAGGCGAACATGCTGATAGTCCTGAACGACAACAACCACTCGATAGACAAAGCGATTGGCGGCCTGCACCAGAGCCTCTTCCGCGTCACCTCCAGCGGCAAGTACAACACCTTCAAGGACAAGGTCTGGAACAGGCTGGGAGACCGCGGGCTCAGGCGTTTCCTCCAGCGGTGGATCCGCTCGCTGAAGTCGTGGATAGTCAAGCGCATGGGCGGCGACATCTTCGAGGCCCTCGGCCTGCGCTACTTCGGCCCGATCAGCGGGAACGACATCGAGGCGGTGGTCAGCAGTCTCCGTAAGATCAAGAACATCCATGGCCCGGTGGTGCTGCACTGCATCACGGCGAAGGGCAGCGGCTTCGGCCCGGCCGAGGACGACCCTTGCGTCTGGCACGCCCCCGGCAAGTTCGACCCGGAGACGGGCGAGCGGAAGGTCTCCGACAAGAAGGCAGACCGTTTCCAGGACGTGTTCGGCCAGGTGCTGTGCGATCTCGCCGCGCAGGACAGCCGGATTGTGGGCGTCACCCCCGCGATGGCGAGCGGCTGCGGCATGAACCTGTTTGCGCACGATTATCCCGAGCGCTTCTTCGACGTGGGAATCGAGGAAGAGCACGCCGTCACGTTCTCCGCCGGTCTGGCGGCAGCCGGCATGCGTCCCTTCTGCAACATCTATTCGACCTTCGCACAGAGGTCCTATGACCAGATAATCCACGACGTCGCCCTGCAGAACCTGCCCGTCGTGCTCTGCTTCGACAGAGCCGGCTTGGTCGGCGAGGACGGCGCCACACACCACGGCATGTTCGATCTCGCGGCCTACCGCGCAATCCCGAACTGCGTGGTCGCCGCCCCCGCGGACGGCGCCGAGCTCAAGAACCTGATGTTCTCCGCGCTCAGGCACGAAGGCGGCCCATATATAATAAGGTATCCGCGCGGGAGTGCGGAAGAGACTCCATGGCGGACTGCCGAATTCGAAGAGCTGCCGCTCGGAAAGGCGGTGGAATGCCGCAAGGGAAAGAAGGTGGCCGTGGTCGCTATCGGTCCGAGCGTCCACCGCGCTCTCGAGGCGGCCGAGCAGTTCGGAGACAAGGTGGGGGTGTACAACTTCCGCTTCCTCAAGCCGCTGGACACTGAAATGCTGGACAGCATCGCTAAGAACTACCAAAAGATAATCACTGTGGAAGACGGCTCGCTCAAGGGCGGCCTCTACGGAGCTGTTTGCGAGTATCTCGCAGACAAGTCCACGAAAGTGTCTGTGACGGGTATCGGAGCCCCGGACAAGTTTATCGGACACGACACTCAGGCGGCTCAGCGCAGAGAGTGCGGAATAGACGCCGAAGGGATTTCTGAAAAAATTAAAGAAATCTTATAAAATCTTTTTTGATTTTCCGAAAAGTTCCCTATATTTGCAGTCCTTTTTGAGAAAAGAAGGACATTGACATACCTGCCGATGTAGCTCAGCTGGCCAGAGCACGTGATTTGTAATCTCGGGGTCGACGGTTCGAATCCGCCCATCGGCTCGCTCTGCCTGGGCGCATTTCAGGCAGTTTTCAGGGCAAGTACCAGAGTGGCCAAATGGGGCAGACTGTAAATCTGCTGGTTATACCTTCGGTGGTTCGAATCCATCCTTGCCCACCAATTAAGTGGGGTACCACTTTGCGGGGTTCGTATAATGGCTATTATGCCAGCCTTCCAAGCTGGAAATGGGAGTTCGATTCTCCTACCCCGCTCAAAAGAATGCCGATGTAGCTCAGGGGTAGAGCGCATCCTTGGTAAGGATGAGGTCATGAGTTCAAATCCCATCATCGGCTCTTTTTTTGTGACAACTTTTATTTCATAATATTATGGCAAAAGAAACATTCGTAAGAACGAAACCGCACGTCAACATCGGTACTATCGGCCACGTTGACCACGGCAAGACTACCCTCACCGCTGCTATCACCAAGGTGCTTGCAGCTCGCGTTAAGGGTAACGAAGGCAAGATCAAGTCCTTCGACCAGATCGACAACGCTCCTGAAGAGAAAGAGCGTGGTATTACCATCAACACCGCTCACGTTGACTGCCCGGGTCACGCTGACTACGTGAAGAACATGGTTACCGGTGCTGCCCAGATGGATGGCGCTATCCTCGTTGTAGCCGCTACCGACGGTCCCATGCCCCAGACTCGTGAGCACATCCTGCTCGCCCGTCAGGTTGGTGTTCCCCAGCTGGTTGTTTT
>JAGAAF010000060.1 GCA_017615435.1 Bacteroidales bacterium | reverse complement strand
CTTCTTGAGATAATTGATCTGCTGGTCGGTGCTGAGACGACGGCCGCGGGGATCCTTCTTCTTGCCGTCCTTGAGCTGCTTGTAGTCATAGTAGAACTTGCCGTCATCGCCCTTGAAGCAGAACTCGGAAGCGGCGCAGTCCATTGCGATGGTGATGTCCTTGCCGGGAACAAGACCAGCGGCCTTGATGGCGAGGATGATGCAGTCGAGGGCGTCGTCGATGCCCTTGAGAGCGGGAGCGAAACCGCCTTCGTCACCTACTGCGGTGCTGCAGCCACGGTCCTTGAGGACCTTCTTGAGAGCATGGAACACCTCAGCGCCCCAGCGGACAGCCTCAGCCTCGCAACTTGCGCCGACGGGACGGATCATGAACTCCTGGAATGCGATAGGAGCGTCGGAATGGGCACCGCCGTTGATGATGTTCATCATAGGGACGGGGAGGACATAGGTATTTGTGCCGCCGATGTAACGGTAGAGCGGGAGGTCCAGATAGGCCGCTGCTGCGTGGGCCACTGCGAGGCTGACGCCGAGGATGGCGTTCGCGCCGAGCTTGCTCTTGGTGGGGGTGCCGTCCAGCTCGATCATGGTCTTGTCGATGGCCCTCTGCTCGAGAGCGGACATGCCGAGGATGGCGGGGGCGATGACGTCGTTCACATTGGCGACTGCCTTGAGGACGCCCTTGCCGAGGTAGCGCTTCTTGTCGCCGTCGCGAAGCTCGAGGGCTTCGTTCTCACCGGTGCTTGCTCCGGAAGGAACGGCTGCTACACCCTTAATACCTGACTCGAGGACAACCTCGACTTCCACTGTAGGGTTTCCTCTTGAGTCGAGGATTTCCCTTCCTGTTACTTGTACGATTCTCATTTTTTAATAAAAATTATGTTGTTTTTGGTTAGTTTCTGCGCGTTTTTGCTCAAAAGCCGAGCAAATTTACTCAATTTTTGAACGAATCCCAATAATTATACTTGCGAATGTGGCAAAGATCGAAGATGAAGAGTCCGTCCGCTTCGTTAAGGAGCGTTTCGCAGATTTCGGGGAGCACGTCTTCCCTGCCGCCTTTTTCGAAACCCTTGCCGTTTCCGATGTCCGGGCCTATCGCGAAGGGCACGCCTCCGCACAGGCGCTTGCGCGCAAGCTTCGCGAATCCTTCCATGCTCCACTCGCCGTCGCCGTGGATACGGTCCGCAGCGCCATAGGCTCCGATCAGCATGAAATCGAAGATGTCCGCGAATCCGGCAGCCTGATATTCGGGGGTCGCCCACCAGAAGGTTTTCTCCTCTCGGGCGAGGTCGTATTTCGGGCTGGTCCAGTTCACGCCGCTGCGGTAATACTCTGAGAACCAGGCGCCTACATAGACACCGAACTTCAGTTTAGGGGCGGTTGCGTGCACTTCGTCTGCCGCCTGGGCCACGAAGTCGTGGATCACCTTGCAGCGGTAGGTCAGCCATTTCACGTCCAGCTCGTCCGGATCCCAGTCGATGAAGACATGGCCGGGGCCGTGAGAAAGGGCGGGCCAGCGCTCGGGTTCACGGCCGAGGTACTGGGTGAAGCCCTCGTATGCGGCCTTCGTGAATCCGGCGTCCATCGCGTAGTCGTCGTAGCGGCAGCGGTCAAGGACTATTCCGTCCAGGTGCTTGTACTGCGCCAGGTCTTTCAGCATCTGGATCAGGAACGACTGCACTTGGGGGTTCGCCGGATCGAGGAAGCGCCCGCCGATAACTTCCTGATTGTCGGCGTGATTCACCAGCGTGCCGTCTTTGAGCCAGTCCACGGCGCACCATTCCTTGCGCTCCGGGTGGTCATAGACCATTCCCTCCGGGCCCGCCGATGCGGACCACCATCCGCCGACCATCATGTTCACACCGGCGTTCACTTTCAGCCCCGCCTTGTGTCCCGCCTTGATGAAGGTTTCGAGATAGTCGAAGGTCGCCTCGCGGGGAGTGTACTTATGGCCATAGTCGCTCCACTTCGCGATCTGCCTGAGCTCGGGAGCAACTGTCGATTTGAACAGCACATCTCCGCTGGTCGGCCTCACGTCCACGACTATTTCGGTGAATCCCGCTTCTTTAATGCGTTTGCAGTCGTTGATTATGTTCTGCTCGGACTCGAAATAATATTCAGACGAGGCCCCTGCCTCAATCCATAGAACGCGGGGCTTCTGCTGGGTATTTACGCACGCACTCAGAATCACCGATGCACACAACACCATCATCGCCCCCGCGGCCCGGGCGACAGTTAGCTTACTCTTATAGGTTTTCATAAAAATGTGGTTTTCCAGTCACTAATTTAGTAAAAATTCACCTTGCTGCGACTCCGGGTGTCGGTGATGTCCCCTTTTTCCGGACACCTCCCGCAAAAACGTGGGTAAAATGAAGGTGATGTCCCTATTTTCCGGACACCACCATCACTTAGAGGCTCGGGGAAGCGCGGATTGAGCGAGATAAGATTGATGGATGAGCCACAAAACACCCCGTCCCTCACGAATTCGATGAGGGATAAAGCCAAAATGCCCTTATCCCTCAGACTTTAGTTGATCGGTGTGCAAAAAGGTGGGATTTTGCACACGGGAGGGGAATTTTGAAGGGGACGGTGTGCAAAAAGGTGGGATTTTGTGCACGGGAAGGGAATTTTGAAGGGGTCGGTGTGCAAATAGGTGGGATTTTGCACACGGGAGGGGAATTTTGAAGGGGTAGGTGTACAAAAAGGTGGGATTTTGCACACGGAAAACGAGATGTGCGCGTGGGCCTTAGAGGAGCGAAGCGACGACGGCGCCATCAGGCGCCCGGCCGGGCCGGGTATTTTCGACGAAGGAGAAAATACGGAAAGGCGGAAAGGCCGAGGGGGTTCGGGGGATGGTATCCCCCGTCTTATGCCGCT
>JAGAAF010000059.1 GCA_017615435.1 Bacteroidales bacterium | reverse complement strand
GGAGCGCGAGCGTGCCGCTGAGCGAAGCGAAAGGGGCGGGGGCCCGGGCGGCCGATGTGGCCGGCGGAGCGAACGGGACCGCGCTGGAGGGGCTGCCGCGCCGAACATTTTTCATCGGCACCCTCGTCACGCGAGAGGTTCGCAATGCCCGCATCGATCGTCGTCTGGACGAGCGTCTGGCCGAAGGAATGGTCGACGAAATCCGCGGGCTGCTCGAATCGGGCGTGTCGGCCGAGCGGCTGATCTCCTACGGCCTCGAGTACCGCTACATCACGCTCTACCTCCAGGGCGAGCTGACTTACGACCAGATGCGCGAAAAACTGGCGATCGAGATCCACCGTTTCGCCAAGCGCCAGATGACGTGGTGCCGCGGAATGGAGCGCAGCGGAATCAAAATTCATTGGACAAACGTTTAAGATATGGAATACAGAATAGGACAAGGTTACGACGTACACCAGATTCGCGAGGGGCTGCCGATGTGGCTGGGGGCGTGCAAATCCCATCGGACAGAGGTTTCGTCGCCCATTCTGACGGCGATGTCGCCATCCACGCGCTCTGCGACGCTCTGCTCGGTGCGCTGGCTCTCGGAGACATCGGGCATCTCTTCCCGGACACGTCCGACGAGTGGAAGGGAATCGACAGCAAGATCCTTCTCGCGAAGGTGATGGAGCGGGTGCGCTCGCTTGGCTGGCAGGTCGGCAATGCGGACATCACCATCGCCCTGCAGGCCCCGAAGCTCGCGCCCCATATCGCCGCGATGCGCGAAACCCTCGCGGGGATCCTCGGGGTCGGGCCCGACCGCGTCAGCGTGAAGGCCACGACCACGGAGCATCTGGGTTTCGTAGGACGCGGCGAAGGATGCGAGGTGTGGGCTGTGGTGCTGATTTGCAGAAGTTTGTAAAATTATTTTGCAAATTCCACAAAGAATTATACCTTTGCAATCCCTTTCGGGGAATTGACATAAATCATTGAGATATGGTGTAATGGTAGCACTACAGATTCTGGCTCTGTCAGTGAGGGTTCGAGTCCTTCTATCTCAACAAAAACACGGGGCGGGGTAGCTCAGCTGGTTAGAGCGTCGGATTCATAATCCGGAGGTCGTGGGATCGTGACCCACTCCCGCTACCAAGCCTAAACAATAAATATCAACATACGTCTTGATCGGCTACGTCCGGTCGCACAGACAAACTCTATATATATCGCTTCCGTCGCCATATCCGCGATGGTTTTTTTGTTTATATATGGGTCTCCGGCAGTATTATCCGACCTGAGGCCCCGGAGGGAGAGCGACGGCTCTCCCTATTCGCTAGAACACCATATTCCTTGCCGCCCGCTGAGCCCTCCGGCTGTGGACGGCATTCATTTTACCGAAGTTCCACTTCACGCCGAAGAGGACGTAGCGCCCCATAATGAGGCGGTAGGAATCCTCTTCGTAGTTGGCTGTGACGGTATGCGTCAGGCTGCGCGTCTGGTTCAGGATGTCGTGCAGTTCGAGGCTCAGGTTGAACGCACCCACACTCTTCGAGATTTCGGCGTTCCAATTCCATTCCGGTTGGCCGTAGCCTTCGGCATAGCCGTTGTAGAACGCGTAAGTTATTCCGCTGTTGATCTCGAACTCGTGAGGGGTGGTGTATGACCCTTCGGCCGTAATTCCCGTGTCCAGGGTGGTCATATTCACGCTCGGATCCAGCGAGTAGCGGGAAATGCGCCCCGTGGTCCAGGCTCCCGCCATCACAAAGTAGCGCTCCCGGTTGTATTTGACGTAAGCCCCCGCTGAAGGAACAAACGATTGAGTCCGGCTCTCGCTGAAGCCGCTCAGCCCGCCGTAGAAACGGTCGCCGGCGGAATTACCCCAGAAGCCAGACATAAAGGTCGAATAATCGAACGTGTCCTTGTCCAGTCCGGGGAGCGTCGTGCCCGCCTGATAACTGACAGTGGACGAATACGATGTGGAACCGGACAGAGTCAGCGACCAGACTTTGCTCTCGTCGAGCGGAGTGGAATAGTCGAAAGACACGCTGCCAGTGAATCCGGGCTTTTTCGAGTTCACCGGGATGGAATACAGGATGCCGTCCGAGTCGTACCACAGCGCGGAACTGATCGAATTGGTGTTCAGCTGACCATAGAGATAGACCATAGCAGTGGAGAACTTCTCCCTGTTGTTTCTCGTCCAGTACCCGTTGAAAGAGGTTGTCGAATAGGGCTTCAGATAGACATTGCCCAGACTCAGACGGGAGGGGTTGCTGATGTTCAGAACGGGAAGCATCCTCGTATTCCCGGGACGCATTGTGTAGCCGGAGGCTGCCACCAGGAACCTGTCGTTGCCCTTGTTGTACTGGAAGCGGATATTTGGCGCGAGGTGCCAGTGCCACTCATCTTTGCCCGTCGTCTCCTCGATGCCGTAACTCTTTGAGTACGTTTCGTTGAGGTTGCCGGTAACGCTGCCGCCCAGGGTTATAAAGCCGTTTTCGCCGTACTTATACTGAGCGGTCAGGTCGTATCTCTGATCCAGATATTTCGAATTGCTGATCGAAGAAAAGTAGTCGTTCCTGCCTGAAGCGTCGAACGCGTCCCTGGAGTTGTCGCGCCTGGACCAGTTCAACTCGGCCGAGGAAGAAAGCGTCAATTTATCATTCAGCGGCTCGGTGTACTGAATGCGGCTGCCGAGTTCAAACGACAAACCGTCGGAATTATAGGTCATTGCGCGGGAGTTTTTCCCGGCGGCTGTAGTCAGTTCCGTCGTCTCTGCGCTCGTCCCGCCGTTGCCGGCATAGTAGGAGTGGGCACCCATTTGCAGGGTACGTTTGCTATTACCGCCCAACTCGCGGAAAGTCACGTCCGCGCTGAGAATGGCGTTACTGGTTTCCGTGTGTTCCTGAGTGGTGTTGTCCGAACTGTTCACGAATACTCCTTCACGCACGGTTTCGGTCGAGCTCGCCTGACGGGAGTCCGACCTGGTGTAGCGAAAGTCCGGACGAACGTGGAACCAGACCTTGCCCTTCTCCTTCTTGAACTCAAGGTTGGTGGACAAGCCGTCGGAATAGGATTTCCCTGCGTCCTCCGATTTGGATGAAAGATTGCCGTCGTCCTGATAGGTGGTTCTGTTCGCTTTTGAGCCCGTATTCGTGTCCGTGAGTTTATAAGTCACACCGACCGTCGTTTCCACGTCCTTGATGCGCGAAGTGTTAGCATTCACACCCACCTGGGCGGCCGAGGAGAGGCCCCTGTTCCCGCGGGAGCGCTCGCCGTCTTCGTTGATTATTATGACCGCGACGTTGGATCCGTTGATATTCTGCGCGTTCGCTATCGCGGTCACCTGGTCCTTTTCGCCATAGGCGGAGACAAGGGCGTTGCCGCTATAGAGCAGGCCGCGGTCGTCGCGCAGTTCGTCGTCGGTTTTGGAGCCCACGGTCGTGCCGCCCTTCAGGCCGACGTTGCCGAACCAGCCTTTTTCGTATTCCTTTTTCAGCGCCACGTCCAGCACCTTCTCGCGGCTTCCGTCCTGGAGACCGGATGCGCGCGTCCGCTCGCTCTCACGGTCGATTACGCGGATCTTGTCCACTATCGCCGCCGGCAGGTTGTTCAGCGCCATACTCTGGTCGCCGAAGAAGAACGTGCGTCCGCCCACGGTGAGCCTGTCGATCGCTTCGCCGTTGAACTTGACCGTGCCGTCTTCCGATATCTCCATACCCGGCATACGCTTCAGCAGGTCCTTGAGCATCGCGTTCGCTCCCACGCGGAACGACGAAGCGTTGAACTCCACCGTGTCCTTTTTCACTATGATGGGATTGCCCACGTCCGAGACCATCGCCGCTTCCAGGAACTGCTCGTCAATCTGGAGTTTGATCGTGCCCATATCCACTCCCTGTTGGCGGAAGTAACGTTCCTTGATGAATGGTTTGTAGCCCAGCATCTCCACGTGGAAGACGTAGCTGCCGAACGGCACCTCGTCCAATCTCGCCACACCCTTCGCGTCCGTCAGGGTGAAATTGGTGATGGTCGTATCCTTCGACGGAACGACATACACGGACGCGAACCCTACAGGCTCATTCGTCAGCGAGTCCACCACCGCCACCCTGATCCGGCTCATCCCCGTCTGGAACACATTGTCGTTGATGATGACATACTGAGCCCGGGTTTGGAGCGCGAAGGCCAAAAGAGTCGCCAGTATGAGGATGAGTTTTTTCATTTACTGGTCAAAGGTACAATTATTATGCTAAATCCACCTTCAGCTTATCCCAGCAAACTGACCAGGTATTTGCACTTGTCCGGATTTCCCAGGGTCTTGGTGAGATCGCAGGAGAGTTTGACGCAGTCGTGCCATTCGCGCTTCTCCGTGATGCGGCCGCGGGTGAGTTTCACGACTATGTTCATAGGCGAGCAGCCCGTCACATCGCAGGTAAGGAACGTGCCCACGCCGTAGGAGTCCATCACGCGGCCGGCGCAGTAGTTATGAATCTCGATGGCGCGATCGATATTCAAACCGTTGGAGAACACTACCTGCTTGGTCGCAGGGTTGATGCCGAGTTCCTGGTACTTTGCGATAATCTTCTCGATCTGCTCCTCTTCGTTGCCGCTGTCCACACGGAGTCCGCGGTACATAAGGGCCATACGCTTCGACAGGTTGCTGAAGAAGACTTTGTCGCCGAAGCAGTCGTAGAGATAGATTCCGTTGTCGCCGTCGAACACGTCGCTGAACTTCTTCATAACGTTGAAGTTGCACTCGAACACACCGCTGACGTTCTCCTCGAAGGAGATGAGCTGGTGCGACATAGTGCCGAGCGGCAGCAGGTCGTATTTCATCGCGAGCCAGACGTTGCTGGTGCCGGTGAACTTGCCGGGCCACGACTTGCTTTCGTAAACCTCCTTCATCACTCGGATCACCATCTCCTGGTGGTCGAAGCTGAGGCGACGGCGTGTGCCCATATCGCCAAGAATCAGGCCTCCGGCGTAAATCTGCTCGGCTTTCGCACGTGCACGGGACTCTTCGAGTTTGGCGTCGTACCTCTCGATATCTCCGCGAAGAATATGCATAAGCTCGCTGATACAAGAAAGCAGCGGCATCTCCCACATTATGGTGGAGAACCACTTGCCGTGGACATTGATTGAAAGATGTCCTTCAGCATCCTGCGAGATCGACACCTCGGCGGGATTGAAACGGTAGCCCCTCAAGAATGTGAAATACCACAGGGGCAGGTACACGCACTTGTCGATCATAAAGGCGATCTCCTCGTCCGTGATAACGACATCCTTCATATAATCGACCTGCTCCTGGAGCAACTCCGCGAAGCCGGCGGGGTAGACGGTCTTGTTCCTGTCTATAAAGGAGTACTCCACTTCCGCGCGCGGGTACGTTTTAAGAACGTAGTACTGGCAGGTGAAAGTGTACAGGTCGTTGTCGGTGAAATGGGAAATCAAAGGTTTCATAGGCCGAAGGCTTTCTTGATTGCATCCACCATATCGAGTTTCTCCCAACCGAAGAACTGGATGCCGTCCTTCACGTAGGGTTTGCGTCCCATATGGCCATACGCGGCCGTGGGCAGGTAAATCGGATTCTTGAGACCGAAGCGCTCGACTATTGCGGCCGGCCTTAAATCGAACAGTTCGCCGATCTTGGAGGCTATGTAAGCGTCGGTGGCCTCGCCGCGGGCGTCAGAGATGCCCTCGGTCGAAGCGGGATGAACGTGCGAACTGCCGTAGGAGTCCACGAAGATGCTGACCGGCCGGGCGACTCCGATCGCGTAGGCGATCTGCACGAGGATCTCGTCCGCCACGCCGGCCGCCACGAGGTTCTTCGCTATATGCCTTGCCGCGTAGGCTGCGGAACGGTCCACCTTGCTGGGGTCCTTCCCCGAGAAAGCCCCGCCGCCGTGGGCTCCCCGTCCGCCGTAAGTGTCTACGACTATCTTACGGCCGGTGAGGCCCGTGTCCCCGGCGGGCCCGCCTATCACGAACTTGCCCGTAGGGTTGACCAATAACTTATAGTCTCCCTTGAACAGCTCGGCCTCGGCCTCGGGCAGGGAAGCCACGAGGCGGGGGATGACGATGTCGCGAACGTCGTTGAAGATGCGCTCGTGCATCGCCTCGTCAGTGTCGAACTCGTCGTGCTGCGTGCTTAATACTATAGTATGTACGCGCAAGGGCTTATGGCGGCCCGAAAACTCCACGGTGATTTGGCTCTTCGCGTCCGGGCGCAGATACGGCATCGGGCTGTCGGACTGCTTGCGGATGTCGGCAAGCACCTGAAGCAGCTTGTGCGCAAGCGCCGGCGCGATGGGCATAAAGTCCTCCGTGTCGCGGCACGCGTACCCGAACATCATACCCTGGTCGCCGGCGCCCTGCTCCATAGCCTCGGCCCGCACGACTCCGCGGCTGATGTCCGCGCTCTGTTCGTGGATGACTGAAAGGACGCCGCACGAATCGGCGTCGAAGTTATACTCCGACTTTGTGTAACCGATGCGGCGGATGACGTCGCGCACGGTCTGCTGGATGTCCACATAGGCGTGGTCCGAGCGGACTTCGCCGCCCACCAGCACGAGGCCCGTGGTACAGAAAGTCTCGCAGGCGACACGCGCCTGAGGGTCCTGCCTTAAGAATTCATCGAGGATTGCGTCCGATATCTGATCGGCGACTTTGTCGGGATGGCCCTCGGAGACGGACTCCGAAGTAAAGAGGTAATTCATCTTTTTAGCATTTTTTGTACGAGGTTGCAAGCAGTCAAATCTTTCCTCGTAGGTGTAACTTATTGGACTGCAAAGGTATGAAAAAATGTTGATAATTTGTTCGAAGAAAAAGTTTTGGCCACGTCATCTTTTTTGCTAAATTTGTGGCTGCTTGAATTGACAATAGTTTAAAACAATTCTTATAACAAAATGAGTCTCTCAATCAAAAGAGCCGTTGCCGCGTTCGCGGCATTTCTCTGCAGCATTGCAGTTTTCGCACAAGTCACCACCTCATCGCTTAGCGGAACAATCACCGACGAAACGGGCGCACCACTCGCAGGTGCGGTCGTCGTGGCTGTCCACACCCCGACGGGGTCGCAGTACTATGCGGTTGCAAACGACGCAGGACAGTATCACATCAACGGTATGCGTGTCGGTGGACCGTATCTCGTTGAAGTTTCTTTCCTGGGAATGAACACCGTTCAGAACCCGAACGTCACGCTCAAACTGGGTGAGCCCTATGAATTCGACGCCCAGCTCCAGTCCGCAAATGAACTGGATGCAGTGGTGGTCGAGGCCAAGAGCTCGTTCAACGCATCCAAGACCGGCGCGGGCGCGAGCTTCAGCCTCGGTCAGATCGAGCAGATCCCGACCATCAACCGCAGCGTGTTCGATGTGGTCAAGTACACTCCTCAGGCAAGTAACAGCAAGTACGGCGGTATGTCCATCGCCGGAACCAGCACCCGTTACAACTCTTTCCAGGTGGACGGTGCCGTGGCCAACGATTCCTTCGGTCTTTCTTCCGAGGGTACCAACGGCGCTAATGTGGGCGCCAACCCTATCTCCTACGATGCAATCGAGGAAATCCAGGTCGTCGTGGCCCCGTTCGACGTTCGCCAGAGCGGTTTCACCGGCGGCGCAATCAACGCCATCACGAAGTCCGGTACCAACCAGGTAAAGGGTACTGCTTACGCTCACTACTATAACGAAGACTTCATCGGAACGACTCCGGGTACTATGGACGACACAGATCCTCTCTTCATCAAGAGCAAGATGAAGAAGAACGACGACGGAACCTACTCCCGTATGAAATACGACGAGCAGTACTATGTCACCTATGGTGCCACGGTCGGCGCTCCTATCATCAAGAACAAGCTCTTCCTCTTCGCCAGCTTCGAAGGCCTGATGAGCTCGTCTCCTAACATCTACTCTCCTGTCAACGGTTCGTATGAGACCGAAGAGCGCAAGCTCAAGAACACTGTCACCTGGGGCACCGAAGACCTTGGCGATTACTTCAATACCGCTATGGCGGATGCTGCCATCAAGCACTATAAGGACGTGTTCGCAAAGGGCATCTCCCTCGATGAAGGCTATGCAGTGAAGAATTCGGACAAGCGCAATATCAACGCCCTCGTCCGTCTGGACTGGAACATCAACGACAACCACAAACTGATGTTCCGTTACCAGCTGCTGGATGCCAAGAACCTTGGCAACGGCGCAGGTAACAAGACCTACTACTTCAACAACTCCTACTTCGACCGTGTGAACACGACCCACACACTCGTGGGAGAGCTCAACTCACGTCTTGCCGACAATATGAGCAACGACCTCCGCGTCACGGCCGTTATGGTGGACGAAGTCCGTTCGGTACCTTATGCCGCCCCGACCATCTACACCAACGGAGACAACACCATCCTTGACATCGGTACTCACTATTGCTCTTACATCAACAAGGTTCTGGTGAACACCTACACCCTCACCGACAACCTTTACATCTCGCTGGGCAAGCACACCCTTACGCTTGGAACGCACAACGAACTGTACACCTTCGCAAATGCTTACAGAACGTATGCGACCGGCCAGTATGAGTTCAAGACGGTCGCCGACTTCTTCGCCACGACCGAGGGCAACAACAAGTTCAGCGCATTCAAGTACAACTACGCCGACCCGACAGTCGAGGGCGTGGACGGACCCGACTGGTTCGCGCATACCCAGGCTCTCCAGCTTGGCCTCTATGCCCAGGACGAGTGGCGCCCGAACCGCAACTTCACCCTTACCTACGGTCTGCGTGCGGACGCTCCGCTCCTTCTCAACAAACCTTCGGTCAACGAGGCTTTCAACGCCAACGTAGCGACCTATTCGACCGACACCAACGAGCTCGTGGGCGTGACCCCGAAACTTTCCGTTCTCCTGTCTCCCCGTGTCGGCTTCCGCTGGTTCCTGAACGACGACCATAAGTCGCTCCTCCGCGGAGGTGTCGGTATGTTCACCGGCCGTATCCCGTTCGTGTGGCTCTCCAATGCTTACAACAACACCGGCGTGGAAACAAAGAGCATCAATATCACCGATGCCACTATGCTCGCCGAGCTCCCTATCACTACCGATCCTTACAACGACATCGTCCTCGGCAAGTGGCACACCAACCCGGACACCGGCGAGAAGGAAGGCATCCAGGGCTCCAGCGCAGGTGCAACCATCAACACCCTCAGCAGGAACTTCAAGTATCCTCAGGTGCTCCGCGTGAACCTCGGTTTCGACCACGAATTCGAGAACGGCTGGAAGGTCACCCTCGACGGTATCTTCAGCAAGGGCTTCAACAACATCTACTTCCGCAACGTAGCCCTCGAATCCACCGAGAAAGTCTATGGCGCGAGCGCGGCGGTCGCTGCCAGCAACCCCGCCAGCGTGGCTCCTTACTACCACACCAAGAGCGGTGATTTCAAGACCATCGTCGCCCTCGGAAACACCAACCAGGGTTACTCCTATTCCGCCAGCGCGAAGGTGGAGAAGACCTTCGACTGGGGTCTCTACCTGATGGGATCGTACACCTACGGTCACTCCTTCACCGCCAACGACGGTCTGTCTTCGCAGGCTCACTCGAACCTGACGACCAACCCGTCCGTGGATACGAACGCCCCTGAGTTGTCCTACTCTCTGTTCGACATTCCTCACAAAGTGGCGGCGATCGCGGCTTACAAGTCGCCCGCTTATGCAGGCGGTCTGCTCGCAACATCCGTGTCCCTCGCTTACACCGGCACCTCCGGCCAGCGCTATTCGTTCGTTTACTACGATTCATCGGCGGCCGAGGCCTTCAACGGCGACGGTTACCAGGGCAACTCCCTTATGTATATCCCTACCGCCGACGAACTCTCCACAATGAAGTGGAGCACTCCTGCCGACGCAGTCGCATTCGAGAAGCTCATCCGTTCGGACAAGTATCTCTCCTCTCACAGAGGACAGTGGGCCGAGCGTAACGGCGGTATCTCCCCGTTCGAGCACCATATCGATCTCCAGGTGGCAGAGGATATCTTCTACGACCGTAAGAACGGCCGCAAGATGCAGGTCACTATGGACCTCCTGAACCTCACGAACCTCCTGAACCGCGAGTGGGGTCTGTCCTATGCCAGCACCATCACCCGCAGCCCGCTGGGCATCAACGGCCTGACGAAGGACAGCGCCGGCAATATGGTTCCTGAGTTCACTTTCAGGAAGGATAACGCGATTTATCTCTCCGACTTCAGCTCACGCTGGCGTTTCCAGCTCGGTGTGAAGTTCACCTTCTAAAATCAATAACCAACAATATTTTTAATTCAACACAATGAAGAATTTATTCAAATCTCTGTTGTCTTTCGTTGCCGTAGCGGCGCTTTTCGTCGCTTGCGATCCTGAGAATCAGCCTCAGGTTCCTGCCGGAACGAGAATCAGTGTGGATCAGACGAACATCGTGGATCTTCCTGCACAGAATGTCCCCGCCGTCACGATCAACGTAACAGCGGACGGAGAGTGGCTCGCCACTTCACCTTCCTGGATCAGCATTGATCCTTCTCACGCCAGCGCCAGTACTACCGTCACCATCAAGGTGGCCGACAATGTGGATGCTGATGGCAAACTCCAGGGTCCCCGTTCGGGAAAAATCACCCTTACTCTCGTGGATGCCGACGTCTCCGCGGAGATCACCGTCGAGCAGCAGGGCAATGCCGCCCTCGACACCCGCAGAACCTATGTCAAGGTGACCGAGGTTACCTCCGGCAAGGCTTATCTGCTCGTGGTCAAGAAGGCTGACGACTCCTACAACATTCCTATCCTCTTCGGTCCTACCGGCACCTACGGTTATCCGAAACCGAAGGTCGTCACCCTCGAGGAAGACGGATCCATCAAGATGGACGACGCTTCCAACGGACTCATCTTCACGGATGCAGGCCGCGATATGGCTTACACCATCCAGCAGCCCGACGGACGTTACATCTGGCGCGAAGGTGCTTACAACACCTGGAGCTGCGCTGATGATCCGAAAGAAGGAAATCTCTGGAAGATTGATCACGTCTACGACGACGGTACTGTCAGGATCACCGCTCTCGACAACGGCGCTATCCTTCAGTATGGTCACGGTGGATTCGATTCCTTTGCGGCTTACAGCGATATGGATGAGAATTCCATCCTCCCTTGGCTCTACGAAGACACCAAGGCTGCCGAGATCGACGACAGCAAGTGCTTCTTCCCTACGACCAATGTCAAGGTCGCAGCTGACAGCGTGAAGGCCACCTTCGCCGTAACTGCCAACATTCCTTGGGAACTCACGAAGACCGAAGGCGACTGGATCACCGACTTCACCCCGAAGTCCGGCGATGCCGACGCAACCGTCACCGTTACCTTCCCTGCCAATACCGCTGATGGCGCAGAGGCCCGTGTGGCGAAGTTCCACCTCGCTTCCACCGACGGCAATAAGAGCGCGGATCTCACCCTCACCCAGGCTTCGCCCGCAGTGTTCACTCTTGCCGATGTCCTCGCCGGTGAGAATGGTGAATACACGGTGAAGAACGTAGTGGTTGTGGCAGTCGGAGGCAGCAACAGAATCGTTGCCGATGCATCCGGTTATATGCTTGCCTATGGCAATGCAAGCGGCACCACCGCTCCGAAACTTGGTGACAAGGCCGACATTACCGGTAACACCAAGGATTATAACGGCGTCAAGGAGTGGGATAAGCCTACCTACACCGTTACTGCCAACAACACAGAATTCAAGCATCCCGAGGCAGTCGTTCTCGACATCGCCGGCCTCAAGGCTTATGCCGAGGCTCCCGTCGTGGAATACGCAGTTGTCGAGGGTGTGCGCAATGAAAGCACCTATGTCGTTCTTGAGGTCGGTGAGGAGAAATTCCTCGTCAATGTCTATGGTGATATGACCACCGAGACAGGCAAGACCTACAAAGCATACGGTTACGCTATCGGCTATGACACCAATAACAAGAAGATGAACTTCGTCGTCACCAGTTACGAGGAGGTCAAGCCGAATTACGCAAAATTCGAACTCTCAGCCACCACCGCAGAGGTTGAGCCCGCCGCCGGCGCAGCCACCTTCCAGGTCGTCGCTGACGACAATGTCGCCTGGACGCTCGCAATCGAGCCCGCAGCGACTGTCACCATCGAAGGTCTCGAGCCTAACGTGATGAGCGCTTCCGGCACCAAGAACGTCACCATCAACTACGCAGCCAACACCAACGCAGCTCCTGTCAACTATGTGGTTACAGTCGCTGCAGCGGCAGATGCTGTCGTGGAGAACCCGAAACTCACCTTCACCCTCACCCAGAAAGCTCCCGAAGGAGCAGAGGCCCTGAAGTTCGAGTGGAGGAACGAAGCCGACACTCTCGTGAACGTGGCGTTCAACGCCGAAGGCGCAGCCCACTGGTATATCGAGAAGGATGCGGCTGTGGAGTATGAACTCCAGGTCCTGGCTGGAAATGGCTCTGTCTACACTGAAAGCGGAGACGGTATCACCATCGAGAAGGAGGCCAACCACGTCGCCATCAACTATGGCAAGAACACAGAAAACGCGGAGAGAGTCTGGACTGTCGTCGCCACCACAAGGAACGAGAACGTAGCCAACAAGATCCTCACTGCCAAGCTCGTCCAGGGCGCTTACGAGTATAGCGACCTCGCCGAGTTCAACGCCGCGGTTATCGCTGCTAACGGAAAGGAACTCACTCTCATCGTGGACGTTACCGCCGGTGTGGAGATCACCAAGATTACCGGATCGAACGTGTTCGCCCAGAACAGCACCGGTGGTGTTCTTCTCTATGGCACCGGCCTTGAGAGCAAGGGTATGGACGCCAACGGTGGTCATACTATCAAGGGTAAGTTCACCGTCAAGGCAAAGACCTACAAGGGCCTCCCTGAAATTACTGCAATTGTCAGCCAGAGCGAGGGTGCTTCTGTTGGAACGTGGGGTGGCAACTATCCTTGCTTCACCAGGACCATCAAGGAGATTGAAGAAAACTATCCTAAGTTTGTCAACGCAAAGTGCAAGATCGTGAACCCCGAAGTTGTCAAGCCGTTCGGCAAAACAAAGGCCGGCGAGATCAAGGATGCTTCCGGCTCTCTCGCCATCTATAACTATTCGACCGATCTGACCGTTGATGTCCCTGTCGGAGCGAAGGCTGAGTATGTTATCGTATGGCCTACCGTTTACAACAACCATCAACTTGGCTTCTACAAAGCCTCTCAGTTCAAGATCCAGTCCATCCCCGGACAGATCGTTATGCCTCAGACTCTGAGTGTGGTTGCCGGCGAAGAAGGAAAATCTCTCGGTGCAACCGCTCCTTATGGCGGAACGATCACTTTCGAGTCCTCCGATGAGACCAAGGCGACCGTCACGAGCGAGGGTGTGGTCACTGGCGTCGCTGCCGGTACCGCTACCATCACTGCCAGCGTGCCTGCGACAACCGTCTCCTTCCTTGGTGCGGACATCCCTGTCACCGCTGCAACCGCAACCTGCGAAGTTACCGTAACGGACGCAGGTCAGGGCGGTGGAGAGACCCCCGAACCCGAGGTTGACCCGTATTCAATCGATCTTCAGTACGTTCTTGGCTCCAATGCATACGATGATGGCAAAGCCACTATCAACGGAACCGCAGACGTAAAGGTCCTTAAGATCGGTACTTCCAGCGCGAAGGGCGAATTCACTGTCGTAATCCCTGCAGGGACAAAGAAGATCACCTATTATGCAGTTGGTTGGAAGGGCAAGACCACTACTCTTGATTTCCAGATTGGCGGCGCATCTGCAGCCACTCAGGCCGTTGCTGCAAATGACGGCGCAACCGGCAGCTCTCCATTCACTATCACTGTCACAGATTCTGATAAGTATGAGATTGTGAACGATTTCGCCGCAGACACAAGGGTGACTGTCACGACAACCACAAATGCACGTGCAATTTTGTGGGGACTCAAGGCAGAATAATTTCTGACTGGTCCAAAACATTTTCAGCCCGACGGTTTTCCGCCGGGCTGATTTTTTTCTAAGCCTATGGCTTAATAGCGAAATAATTGTTAAATTTGAAAGCTATTGACAACAATAACTTAACAACACACATAATGAAACTCAAAAACTTATTTCTGGCAGTGATTGCGGCGGGAGCCGCACTCGTCGGCTGCGACCCGTCCGAGACTCTCGGCGAGACTTGGGAAGTGGGCGCTGAAAGTGAAATCACCCTCACCAAAGAAGGCGGAAGCCAGTCTTTCAACATCAAGTCTTCCTTCGACTGGAACGTTCGCGGTCTGGAAGATGCCGCGTGGCTGGATGTCCAGGTGGACGGCCAGTCTGTCACCGGCAAGCAGGATGTGATCAGCGCCTCGAGCAAAACTCGCGAGGTGACTGTTTCCGCGCTTCCTAACGCAGAGAAGGACAGGACTGCCACCATCACCATCTTCGCCAATGTGAAGAATCAGATTACGGTGAAGGTAACCCAGCTCGGAGAGCTTGGCGACGGCGTTATCACCACCACCGTGGCCGGTATGCTGGAGAATCCCGTCAAGGGACAGTCTTACCGCCTGAGCGGAACCATCAGCTCCGTGAAGAGCGGGCAGGACAAGAACGGCAAGGACTACGCGGGCTTCGACCTGACGGACGACACCGGAAAGATTTATGTCTACTCCCTTACGGACGAGACCGTGGCCGAGTATAAGGACAAACTTGCCAACGGCGCAGTTGCAACCGTAGTCGGCCAGTACGATTACTACGAGAAGAACTCCCAGCACGAGCTTGTGAACGCTGTAATCGAGGCTTACGAAGCGCCCGAAGAAGTGGATCCGGACGATGCGACTGACGCTACAGTAGCCGAGTTCATCGAAAAGGCGGACGCGATCAATTACTACCGCCTGAGCGGTACCGTCAGCAATTATGCGGACGGCACGACCTCCGCCGGAAAGAAGTACATCGATTTCGACCTCACCGATGCGACCGGAACCATCCTGGTTTACGGCGTGACAGACGAATCCATCACCAAGTGGGACGGCAAGATCAAGAACGGTTACAAGGTGACTCTCAGGGGCCGTTACAAGTTCTACGACAAGGACCAGAAGCACGAAGTGGTGGATGCCATCATCGACACCGTCGAAGAAGTGGAGGCCGAGACGATAGAAGTGACCGGCCTTGTCCTCGCTGTTTCCAAGTTCGGCTTCCTCGTTCAGACTGCGGACGCGATTGCGTATGTCTACGACAAGGATATCGAAGTTGCCGTGAAGGTGGGCGACAACGTCACCGTGAGCGGCGAGAAGACCGTCTACCAGGGCATCGATGAAATCGAGAATTACACGGTAACCGTCAATTCCAGCAACAACGAACTTCCTGCGGCGGAAGCGACCGTCCTTGACGCTGCTGCGTTCGACGCCTACGAAAGCCCTATGTTCGGCCTAGTGAAGTTCAGCGGCAAGCTCACCAAGAGCGGGGATTATTACAACGTCGCAGTGAAGGATGCGACCCGCAAGGGCAGTCTTTCGAACCCTGTCAGTGTCTCTGAAGACCTGCTCACAAAATATGTGGATGTCACCGGTTACTTCGTGGGCATCACGGGCTCCAGCACCAAATATTTCAATGTGATCGTTACAGACCTTGCTCTCAGCGCTGAGCAGCCGACTAACGATGAACCTGAAGGCGCCACCGTCGGAGAAGATGAGGTGGGTTATGAACTCACCAACGCTGAAATCAAGGCAGTGGTATCGAAGAGCAGCGGATACACCGATGTGACGATAGAAAGCGCGTCGGGCACCTGGACCGGTCAGATGAATACGGGCACAAACATTTCCTACATCCAGATCAGGAATAAGCAGGGCTCGCATATCAAGTCTCCTACCTTCGAGAAGAATATCAAGAGAGTCGCGCTGCGCGTGAACGGTACCACCATCGAACGTACGTTCTATGCTATTCCTTCATCGACCGCAGTCCCGACCGGCAGCTCCGCTTATGCCGCCAGTCTCTGGGAAACCAACTATGGCTCAGTAAGCAGGACGATAAGGAGTGAAGAGGAGACTCTGGTCATCACCTTCAACGCCGAAGCGAAAGATTTCATCCTTATCGCCGGCGACGGCGCGGTTTACATCGACAGCATTCTCGTAATCTGTGAAAAGTAAACAATTGATATCCGCACTAATCGCTGTGGCGGTCGCTTTTTCGGCGCTCGCCACGGCGGTTTCGTGCGAATTGCTCCAGCCGAACACAGACGACGAGCTGACCGTCAAGGAAAACTCGCTCAGTGTGGTGGACAACCCCGTCTCGTTCGCCGAGGGTTCCCAGTACCTTCTTGTGACCGCAGCGGACGAGTGGACTCTGTCGCTGGATTTCGGCGAGGTTGAAGAGGAGTGGGTCAACGTTTCTGATGAGGCCGGTCGCCCCGGCAGCAGGAAACTAATAATGGCGTGGGCCAGAAACGAAGAAGAAGAGTCGAGGACCTGCCGCCTGACTCTGACGGTTGGCTCGGACATTAAGACTCTGGATTTCGTCCAGAGAGGTCATTCGTCCGTCGGACCGGTCACTCCGGTTGAGGGCCTGAATCCGGATCCCGTGCCGCACTGGCTCGAGCTCCCGGCAACCGATAATCCGGATCTGTACTTCTTCACGCACGATATGCAGCACGGCGGAAAAACGAAGCGCAATTATTCGTTTTATCTCGATCCGGCAGCCCTCGTGGCAGTGTGGGTGGCCTATCCTCTCAACGATAATCTGGCCGGAAGCGGCTCGCGAAGTGATGCCTGGGGGCTTGATCCCAAGGTGCCGAGACAATACCAGGCGGTGCTCTTCAGCGGTTTCAGAGGCTATGACCGCGGTCATCAGCTGCCTTCGGCCGACCGTTACGGAGCCGGCATCAATGAAACCACATTTTACGGCACCAATATGACTCCACAATTGGGAACCCTGAACCAGAAGGCTTGGGCCGCCCTTGAGGGGAAGGTCCGCACCTGGGCAAGTTCTTTCGACACGCTTTATGTGGTTACCGGCTGCGATATCAGAGGCTACACCAAGACGGCAAAAGATAACGACGGTAAAGAAGTGGCGGTGCCGGTTGGTTACTTCAAGGCCCTTCTGGGTTTCAAGAGAGCTGGAACCGCAGGGAACACCGCAAAACAGGGCGGTTACACGGCAATCGGGTTCTATTTCAATCACGAATACTACGCCAATTCGGAGATTATGAACCAGTCGATGACCATCGAAGAACTCGAGGCGATGTTGGACATCGACTTCTTCCCGAATCTCGAGGCTATGGTCGGCACGGAACTATACACTAAAATCGAATCCACTATTGATGACTCCCCGAATAAAGTGTGGAAATAACCTTTGATATGAAAAAATTTTTTTACGTCATTTCGCTCTTCCTTCTCCTCGCGTTCTCTGCGAATGCGCAGACGCACGTAATCGGTTTCTACAACCTGGAGAACCTCTTCGACATCTACGACGATCCGGCGAAGAACGACAACGAGTATCTCCCCACGGGAGGTAACAAGTGGACTCAGGACAAATACGAGAAGAAGGTCCACAATATGGCCCGCGTGATCCGCGCTATGAAAGAGGACAACAAGATGTGGCACACGATACTCGGCGTCAGCGAGATCGAGAACCGCCTCGTCCTCGAGGACCTGGTTTCCGATCCGCAGATCGCGGAAGCGAACTACCAGATCGTTCATTACGACGGTCCGGACCGCCGCGGTGTGGACGTGGCACTGCTCTACAACCCCAAGCGTTTCAAGTATCTTGACAGCGAGAGCATCCCGTTCGACTTCCACAGCGACATCGATTTCTCGGACACGGACACCAGCTACTTCAGGACCCGTGATATCCTTATGGTGCACGGCCTGATCGACGACGAGCATTTCGCATTCTACGTCACGCACCTCCCTTCGAGGATAGGCGGCAAGGGCGGCAATCTCCGCAGCCGTGGGGCTGAGATAATCTACAACCACTCACGCTTGATGGAAGCGAAGTATCCAGGCATCAAGATAGCGGTGATGGGTGATATGAACGACAACCCCACAGACGAGAGTATGGTGGTTTATCTGCACGGCAAGGAGAAACCCGAAGAGGTCACTCCTGACGATTTCTTCGATCCGTTCATCAAGCTCATCAAGGACGGTTACGGCTCACTGGCATATCAGGGAGTGTGGAATATCTTCGATATCGTCCACGTCAACTATAACCTCCTGAACGCTCCGAACGGCGGTTACAAGATTTCCCCCATCAAACTCGGCGGCAGGAAGCGTTACTACGCCCGCATCTTCCACAAAGACTTTATGACGCAGCAGACCGGGCAGTACAAGGGAACTCCGTTCCGTACTTTCTCCGGCGGCTCCTTCATAGGCGGTTATTCCGACCACTATCCCACGTATATCATAATCAAGAAATAACAATGAAAAAACTGTTTACAGCAGCAGCCGCACTGCTTGTCGCCGTGCTTGCTTTCTCCCAGGGTTTCACTGGCGGAATCAAGGGCTCGGTGGTGAGCCGCGCCGGCAGGATTCCGGTTGCCGGAGCTGAGCTCGTCCTTTCGCAGGACGGCAAGCTCCTCGCCGAAATCACCTCCGGCGCCGAGGGTGAGTTCCTCATCGAGGGCCTGGCCGACGGCATCTATCAGTTGGACGTCAAAGCCGACGAATTCTCGGACCTTACGGTGTTCGTGACCGTGGACAAGGGCTTCGTCAAGGACCTCATCTTCGTGTCGCTGACTCCCGCAGCCGCGATTATGGAGGCCGACGAAAGCAACTACGCTGAGTTCGATATGGATGATTCCGGGTATTCGGACACTCCGACCCTCCTTCTCGGCTCGAACGACGTGTACACGAACGTGGCCGGTTATGGCTTCAGCTCGGTCCGCTTCAAGAACCGCGGTTACAACTCCGAGACCCAGGACGTTTATCTGGCCGGCGTGAAGATGAACGACGCCATCACCGGTTACTCGCCGTTCTCACTGTGGAGCGGCCTCAACGAAGCGATGCGCTCGAAGGACACGACCATAGGCCTTGAAACGGCGGACGAGGGCTTCGGCGGCTTCAACGGCGTCACCAACCTTCACGCCATCCCCACCAGCGTCCGCACCGGCTGGCGCTTCTCCGTGCTGAGCAACAGCGCCCTCTACCGTATGCGCCTTATGGCATCGTACGCTTCGGGCGAGAACAACGGCTGGAGCTACGCCTTCAACGCATCCGTGCGTATGGGCGGCAACGACTGGATCGAGGGTGTGTACTATCGCTCGTTCGCTTACTACTTCGGTGTGGGCAAGCGCCTCGGCGACGGAAGGCTCAGCCTCGTCACCTTCGCCACCCCCGGCGAAAGGGGAGCGCAGAACGCCAGCACCCAGGAAGTCTACGACCTTATGGGCGACAATATGTACAACAGCAACTGGGGTTACCAGAACGGAAAGGTGCGCAACTCCCGCGTCCGCAAGACCTTCGAGCCCGTCACCATCCTCAAGTATGAGTACACCCCTGAGGACATTCCCCTCACTGCGAACGCCACCCTCCTCTGGAGGACCGGTTCCAACGGTTACACCGCCCTCGACTGGTACGACGCTATGGACCCCCGTCCGGACTACTACCGCAACCTCCCGAGCTACTACTATATGGAGGATGAGGACTACAACCGCGTGAACCAGGACAAGTACGAGTGGACCACCTATGCGTGGACCCACAGGGGAGCGGAGTACAACAACTACCAGCACCTCAACTGGGACCGCCTGTACAATGTGAACTACCACAACGCCGAGGGCCGCAGCAAGTACGCCCTTGAAGAGCGCCACGTGGACCAGAACGACCTCCAGTTCGCCGCGAACGCCAAGTATAAGATCAGCGACGACATCGTGGTCAGGGGCGGCATCGACCTCCGCGCCAACCGCACGGAGAACTACAAAAAGATGAACGACCTTCTCGGCGGACGTTACTTCCTCAATATCGACAGCTTTGCGGAGCGCGACTTCGCGGCCAACGAGGCTCTTCTCCAGAACGACCTCGATTACTATATGGCCCACGGTTCCGCGGAGCAGATCAAGAAGGGGGGCAAGTACGGCTACGATTACCTCGCTCAAATCCGTGTCGCGGATCTCTGGGCCAACGGCTCTTACAAGATGGGCCAGCTCTCCGCTTCGGCAGGCTTTAAGGCCGGCGTTACCGCATTCTGGCGCGAGGGTCTCGTCCGCAAGGGCCTCTTCGCAGGCCGCAACGTGGACGGAACGCACATCTTCGCGACCGACATCAACGGCAATATGATCGACCTGACGAAACTCTCCAACGGCCAGACCTCCTACGGTGCGTCCGACGTTGCGAAGTTCTTCACCTATGCTGCGAAGGCCAGCGTGGCCTATGACCTCTTCGGCAACAGCCGCGTGAGCGCCAACCTCGGCTTCTTCAACGACGCGCCCACCTTCAACAACAGCTTCATCTCGCCGCGTACGCGCAACACCATCGTGGACAACCTTACGACCCAGAAGACCTTCTCGGCGGACCTCAACTACCAGATCGCTTCCGAGGCCATAAGCGCCCGCGTGACTGCGTTCTACACCAAGATAATGGACCAGACGGATGTGATGAGCTTCTACGACGACTCGCAGCAGAGCTTCACCAACTTCGCTATGACAGGCATCGACCAGCGCCATATGGGCATCGAACTCGGCGTGAAGGTGCCCACCCCCGTCAAGGGCCTCAGCGTGAGCGGAGTGGTCAGCCTCGGCGAGTACATCTACACCTCGACTCCCCATATGGTCCAGACCGTGGACAACAGTGCGGAGGTCGTACGTGACGACGAAGTCACCTACTGGCAGCAGCATCCCGTCTACGTCCCCGTGGATTATACCGCCGCCGGCGTACCTGTCTACGACGAGAACCTGGACGGCAGCTTCAAGGTGGACCACTACCAGAAGCACTACGTCCCGAGCACTCCCCAGTTCGCTACGGAACTCGCGCTCAACTACCGCACGAACAGCTACTGGTTCTTCGAACTGAACGCCCAGTACTTCGACAATGCCTATCTGGATATGAACCCTCTCTACCGCACCAGCACTGCGACAAGGGGAGCGGAGGCGAACCCAGCCATCATCAGCGATATGGCATACCAGGAGAAATTCGATCCCGCTTTCCTGATGAACGCTTCTGCGGGCAAGAGCTGGAGCATCCAGCGCAAGTACTACATCGGCTTCTCCCTTAACGTCAGCAACTTCCTGAACAACAGGGGAGTCAAGACCGGCGGTTACGAGCAGACGCGCCTTATCAGCAGCGTGGGCAAGGACCGTTACTACCGTTTCGACGCCAAGTACTTCTATATGCAGGGCGCGAACTATATGTTGAACATTTACTTCAGATTCTAAGCATATGAAAAAGTCAATTATTGCACTCTTCGCCCTTTCGGCGCTCGTTTCCTGCCAGTCTCTGAAGGAAGAGTTCCAGCCTGTATTCACTTCTTTCTACCACTACCCTCCGTTCTACGAAACGGATAGCCTTACGGTTACCCATACCATCGGCCAGCTTGTGGCGCTTTACACTCCCGAGACACCCCTTACCATTAAGGAAGATGTGGTTATCAGCGGTGTGGTCAGCACCACCGACCAGCCCGGTAACTTCTACAAAAGTTTCTTCATTCAGGATGAAACCGGCGGAATAGAGATCAAGGTGGGAAAGAACAGCCTCTACAACGATTATCAGCCCGGACAGAGGATCTATGTCAACTGCAAGGACCTCACGCTCGGTATGTACGGTTACAAAACCGGCAACTACGGCGGTATGGGTATGGCCCAGATCGGATTCTCCGACCCGTCCGGCACCTATGAGACCTCTTACATAGAGTCCCAGATGATAATCAACGAGCATATCTTCCGCGGCCGCCAGGGGTTCCCGGTGGTGCCCGTTCTAATCAATTCCCCGGACCTTCTTCCCGACCCGAAGACCGCGACCCAGGCCACCAACCATCTCGTGGGTAAGCTGGTCACCCTGAAGGGCCTCAAGTACGCGAAAGAGAACTTCGTTCTCCTTTATCTGGACAGCACCAAGGACAAGAAGGCGTACTCGAACCGCGTGTTCCTTTCGGATTCCAACGGCAACGACAAGTTCAACGACAACGCGCACGGCATCACCACCTGGGCTATGTCCGAGACGAAGATGAAGGAGCACCTTCTCGCAGGCGACTGGGACGGCGCATTCGTGGGCAGCGGCAACACCTTCCTGTTCGACGATGCCGGCAACAAAGTCTCCCTCGGCGACCTTAAGGGCGAGGATGGCACTTATCCGACCGTGGAAAAGGCTGCCTACAGCGTCAGTCAGTACTTTACCCTCGGCGGCACGGAGATCCAGATCCGCACCAGCGGCTTCTGCAAGTTCTGCGACGTGGAAATCGATCCCGACGTCCTGAGCGGCGCGAAGACCATCACCGTCACGGGTATCCTCAGCCTCTACCAGGGCAGTATTCAGATAACAGTCAACTCCCTCGACGATTTCGTCGTGGACGAATAGTAAAAAATGAAAAAAGCGATAGCACTTCTCGTAATGGCAGCAGCACTCACAGCTTGTCATCAGAATCCCTTCCTTCAGGAATGGGACACGCCTTACGGCATACCTCCGTTCTCAAAGATCAAGACCTCCGACTACATCCCGGCCATCAAGGCTGGAATAGAGCAGCAGCAGGCTGAAATCGACGCGATAGTCGCCAACCCCGAAGCTCCGACTTTCGAAAACACGATAGCGCCCCTGGAACTCAGCGGCTCCATCCTTTCGAAGGTGGTAGGCGTGCTTTACAATGTCTCTGAGACCGACCAGACTCCCGAGCTGGACGCCGTGCTCGAGGAGGCTATCCCTCTTATGTCCGACCACTCCTCGGCTATTTCCTTCAATAAGGGACTCTACAAGAGGGTGGCGGCGGTCTACCACGCAGACCAGAGCGCTCTCACCCGCGAGCAGCAGATGGTGCTTAAGAAGCACTTCGACGGCTTCGAGCGCGACGGTATCGGCCTGCCCGAAGACCTTCAGCTGAGACTCAAGCAGATCGATTCCGACCTCGCCGTGAAGACTCAGAAGATAGGCAACAACATCCTCGCGGAGAGCAACGCGTTCAAGGAGAGGTTCGGTATCAGCGTGAGCGAGTACAGCACCGCGATGACCACCACCGAGGACCGCGAACTCCGCAAGGCTATGTTCGAGGCTTACACGTCCCGCGGACACCACGGCAATGAGAACGACAACTGCGCATTGCTGCTTGACGTTCTCCGCCTGCGCGCCCGCAAGGCCAGCATCCTCGGCTATCCGGATTTCGCGAGCTACCAGCTTTCGAACAAGATGGCCGGCGATCCCGCGACCGTGGACAACTTCCTCGCGGAGATTATGGCCGCTGCCGTCAAGAGCGCCAAGGCCGAGATCTACGATATGGAGCAGATAGCCGGTCACGAGATCGAGCCTTGGGACTGGTGGTATTACTCCGAGAAGGTCCGCAAGGCAAAGTATGATCTCGACGACGAGCAGATCCGCCCGTACTTCAAGATCGACAACGTGGTGAAGGGAATCTTCACCTGCGCGCACACGCTCTACGGCATCAACTTCGAGATCCTCGAGGGAGTGCCTTCGTACAACCCGGCCGTGGTGAAGACCTACAAGATCACCGACGCGGACGGAGCGCTGGTGGGTATCTTCACGACGGACTACCACCCCCGCAGCTCGAAGCGCGGCGGTGCGTGGATGAACAACATCCGCGACCAGTATGTGGATGCGGACGGCAACGAAGTACGCCCTATAATTGTCAATGTGGGCAACCTGCCCGAATATCTGTCGGTGGACGACGTTCAGACGGTGTTTCACGAGTTCGGCCACGCCCTTCACGGACTGCTCACGAAGTGCCACTATCCGAGTGTCTCGGGTACGAGCGTGACCCGCGACTTTGTGGAGATGTTCTCGCAGTTCAACGAGAACTGGGCCTTCCAGCCCTGGCTGCTCGAGCAGTATGCCGTCAACGATGCCGGTGAGGTCATTCCTGCGGAACTTGTCGCGAAGATAATCGCCGCCCTCAAGTTCAACCAGGGCTTTATGACCACCGAACTTGCAGCGGCTTCTATCCTTGATATGAAGTGGCACGAGCTCAGCGCCATCCCCGAGGGAATCGACCCTGCCGCTTACATCGACGAGTTCGAGGCGAAAGCGTGCAAGGAGATGGGCCTTATCAAGGAGATTGTTCCTCGATATCGCACTACCTACTTCAACCACATCTTCTCGAGCGGTTACAGCGCAGGCTACTACGGCTATCTGTGGGCCGAGGTGCTGGACAAAGACGCTTTCAGCGTGTTCGAGAAGGAATGTGTCGGCCCGGACGGGAAGTGGGATATGGACAAGACCGTGGAGCTTGCCCGCAAGTTCAAAGAGACCTTCCTCGAGAGGGGAGGCGGCGAAGAGCCTATGACTCTTTACAAATCCTTCGTCGGCCGCGAACCCGACTCCAAGCCTATGCTTCGCGGACGTGGACTTATTAACTAAACTTTGAAATGAACAGAAAAGTACTTTTGATGATTTTGGACGGTTGGGGTGAGGGACTTCACAATTACTCCAACGCCATCTGGACCCAGGGCACGCCTAACATCGACGCCCTCAGGGCAAAATATCCTTTCGGACATCTTCAGGCCTGCGGCGAATATGTGGGTCTGCCGGACGGGCAGATGGGTAATTCCGAAGTGGGACATATGAATCTCGGCGCAGGCCGCGTGGTCTATCAGGACCTCGTGAAGATCAACATCGCCTGCCGTGAGCATAAACTTCTTGAGAACAAAGAGATAAAGGCGGCGTTCGACTATGTGAAGTCTTCCGGAAAGAAGCTCCACCTGATGGGACTTACCTCGCACGGCGGAGTTCACTCTTCGCTGACGCACGTCTATGAGTTCCTGCGCGTCGCCGCCGAGATGGGCCTTGACAAAGTCTATGTCCACGCTTTTATGGACGGCCGCGACACCGACCCTCACAGTGGCCTCGGATTCGTCGCCGAGCTGGAGGAGAAGATGAAGGAGACTACCGGCAAGGTGGCCTCCGTGTGCGGACGCTTCTACGCGATGGACCGCGACAAGCGCTGGAACCGCGTGAAGGAAGCCTATGATTTGCTCGTGGAAGGCAAGGGCGCCGCATTCGAGAGCGCCCAGGCCGGTATCCAGGCTTCATACGATGCGGATGTTACGGACGAGTTCATCAAGCCTATCGTGGTAACCGGGGGAGGCAAGCCCGTCGCGACCATCGAGGAAGGCGATGCCGTCATCTTCTACAATTTCCGTAACGACCGCGCCCGTGAGCTCACCGCTGCGCTTACTCAGAAAGATATGCCTGAGGAAGGAATGCACACGATTCCGCTGTACTACTGTTGCCTCACTCCCTACGACGCTTCGTTTACCGGAGTGCATATCCTGTTCGACAAAGAACTCGTTCAGGATACCCTCGGAGAGACCGTCTCAAAGGCCGGAAAGCATCAGCTCCGTATCGCTGAGACCGAGAAATATGCGCACGTAACGTTCTTCTTCAACGGCGGCCGCGAGACCGTGTTCGAGAATGAGGACCGCATCCTGGTCAACTCTCCGAAGGTCCCGACCTACGACCTCCTTCCGGCGATGAGCGCCCCCGAAGTGGCCGAGAAACTGATCGACCAGATCCGCAGCGGAAAGCAGGATATGATTATCCTCAATTTTGCGAACGGCGATATGGTGGGTCACACCGGAGTGTACACTTCGATTACCCAGGCTGTCGCCACCATCGACAAACTTGTCGGCAGGGTGGTGGAAGAGGCCATCGCGAAGGATTATGTGGTGCTGCTCACCGCCGATCACGGCAATGCCGACTTCGCGGTCAACCCGGACGGTACTCCGAACACCGCGCACTCGCTGAACACGGTGCAGTTCATCGTGATCAACGCCGGCGACGAGGTGAAGACGGTCAAGGACGGTGCTCTCTGCAATGTCGCTCCGACTATTCTGAAGCTGATGGGCATACCTCAGCCTGCAGCAATGACCGCAGAGCCGCTGATCTAGTATGTACAAGTTCCAGCCGATACTCAAAACTCTCGTCTGGGGGACGGAGAGCTGGGTCCTCTCAGGATGGCCCGGCGACGAGTCGGTTGTGGCCGAGGGCCCGGATGCGGGCAAGAAGATAACCGATATCTACGAAGGCCAGTTCCCCCTGCTCATCAAGTTCATCGACTCGCATCGCGACCTTTCGATTCAAGTCCATCCGGATGACGAGATGGCCCGGAGGCTGCACGGCTGCAAGGGCAAGAACGAGATGTGGTACGTGATAGGCGCGAAGCCGGGCGCACATCTTATGAGCGGCCTCAGCAGGCAGATCACGCCGGATGAGTATGAGGAGCTTGTGAAGCACGATCAGATTGTTTCCGCTTTGGCCTCGTACGAGGTGAAGCCCGGCGACGTGTTCTTCCTCCCGGCCGGCCGTGTTCACACGCTCGGCGGAGGATGCTACGTCGCCGAGATCCAGGAGACTTCGGACATTACCTACCGTATCTATGACTACGGTCGTGTGGGACTGGACGGAAAGCCGCGCAAGCTGCATATCCAGGAGGCGAAGGAGGCGATAGATTACCGCGTCCTGCCGGATTACCGTACCCATTACGAACCTCGCGAAAACGAGCCGGTCAAGCTTATACACTGCAAGCATTTCAGCACTGACCTGCTGGATCTTTCGCAGCCTCTTGAGCGCGCTCTCGATGATTGCGGCGAGTTCCTGATCGTAATATGTATGGAGGGTTCCGTGAAACTCGCCACCCCGGGAGACAGCTGCTCCCTGGTCCCCGGCGAGTGCGCCCTCGTTCCTTCCAATGAAAAATCTTTGAAGATAAGCCCTTCGGGCAAAGCTAAACTCCTAACGACATTCGTTCCCAGATGAAACCGAAACGAAGAGGTAGAAAGACAGTAGAGCAGAGGCGTAAGAGAAAGGCAGGGAAGACCGTCTTTCCGCAATTCGTCGGCAAGGTGCAGATGACCCGCGAGGGTTATGTGTTCGTCATCATCGACGGTGAAGAGGACGATGTGTTCGTGCGGGCCGCGAAGACCCGCGGGGCTTTGAACGGCGACACGGTGCGTGTCGCGGTCACAAAGACCCCGCACCACGGCGGCCGCACCAAAGCGCTCGCCGGCCAGGCGGCCAGGGGCGAGCGTCGCGAAGGCGAGATCGTGGAGATAATCAAGCGCTCCGACAAGCCTTTCGTGGGCGTTTTCCATATGGTGGGCGCGCACGCGTGGGTGCTGATGCAGAGCCGCTTTATGCCCTACGATATAGAGGTGGACGGGCAGGAGGCCCTGGAGATGGGCGCGCAGACCGGTTACAAAGTCGCCGTGCTGGTTGAGGGCTGGAGCCGTGGAGAGAATTGTCCGTATGGCCACGTAGTGGACGTGCTCGGCGCCCCCGGCGCTAATGAGACTGAAATGCACGCCATCCTGGCGGAGTTCAACCTGCCGTACCGTTTCGAGAAGGAAGTGGAGGATGCGGCGGACAAGATTCCCGCGGAGATTACAGCCGCCGACCTTGCCGAGCGCAAGGATTTCAGGCAGACTTTCACCTTTACAATAGACCCTGAAGACGCTAAGGACTTCGACGACGCGCTTTCGTTCAAGCCGCTTGAAAACGGCAATTTCGAGGTGGGCGTGCATATCGCGGATGTGTCGTACTATGTGAAACCCGGCTCGCCCGTAGACAAGGAAGCACAGGAACGTGGAACTTCCGTGTATCTGGTGGACCGCACCGTGCCGATGCTGCCGGAGAAGCTCTGCAACAAGCTCTGCTCCCTGCGGCCGCACGAAGACAAACTGACCTTCTCCGCCGTCTTCGAAATGACCCCGGAAGCCAAAGTCCGCAAGAAATGGTTCGGCCGCACGGTCATAAATTCGGACTACAGGCTCGACTATTATCAGGCGCAGGAAGTTATTAAGGCGGAGCCCGACCAGCCGGTGGGGGAGGCCTTTGGCTGCACGCCCGAACTTGTGACCGCCCTGAAGACTTTGATGTCGATGGCTCTCATCCTGAAATCGCGTCGGGCGAAGGCTGGGGCGATCGATTTCGACCGTCCGGAGATGAAGGTGAGGTGCGACGAGACAGGCAAACCGATTGAGATATACCAGGTGCATTCGTTCGAGGCCAACTGGCTGATCGAGGAGTTTATGCTCCTGGCGAACCGCAGTGTGGCTGAATTCGTGTCGGGCAAGGGCAAGACTTTCGTTTATCGTGTGCACGACGAGCCGAACCAGGAGAAGCTGGCCGGCCTGCGCGTCTTCGCGAAGAGTATGGGCTACACGATGGACAGCGACCTCGAAGGGCGCGGGTCCGCTACCGCTATCGGCGACCTCCTGACGCGCTCCGCCGGCCGCCCTGAAGCCGACGCCTTCCGCGAGATCGCGCTACGCTCTATGGCGAAGGCCAAGTACAGCGTGGACAATATCGGCCACTACGGCCTCGCGTTCTCGGATTACACGCATTTCACTTCTCCCATCCGCCGTTATCCGGACCTGATGGTGCACCGCCTGCTGGCAATATACCTCGCCAATGGCAAGAGTCAGGATAAGGACTACTACGCCGCCCAGTGCGACCACGCCTCCGAACGCGAAGCCATAGCCACCGACGCCGAGCGCACCAGCATCAAGTACAAGCTGGTGGAGTATATGCAGGACCACATCGGCGAAATCTTCGACGGCCACGTGTCCGGCGTCACCGAATGGGGTATGTATGTGGAGATCGAACCCACGCACATCGAGGGTATGGTCCCTCTGCGCGAAATCAAGGGCGACTTCTACGAATTCGAAGAGGACAAGTACCGCCTCCGCGGCCGCCGCACCCGCAAGATCTACCGCCTTGGCGACCCCGTCCGCATCCGCGTCGCCTCCGCCAACCTCGAGCAGCGCCTCCTCGACTTCGAACTTCTGGACGACGATATTTAACTTCAGGCGTTTAAGATGTCCCATTTTTCGGGACATCTTAAGCATAATACCCCCTTTTTCGCACAAGATGTCCCATTTTTAGGGACATCTTTTACGCTTACCTGTCGCGTATCGTTTTCCAGCTGAGGGCGAGCCAGACGGTGCGGACGGCGAGGTGAGCGAAATAGGCCACCATCAACAAGTGCAGGGGAAGTTTCCCGATCTGGTCGGGGATGACACCAGGTCCCAGGAATAATCCCTTAAGAATAAACCATACGGCAAGGAAAACGACGAAGGCGGCGAGGCAGGAGTCGCGCAGGGGCTTGGAGGCGGTGGCGCCGAGGAAGACGCCGTCCAGCGTGAAGGCGGCGCAGCCTATCGGTGGCATCAGGATAAGCCACGGCAGGAATGCCGAGCACGCCTGTACCACGGCCGGATCGGAGGTCAGCAGCCGGAGCACCGGCACACCGCCGACCCAGTATAGACCTATGAACATCACGGCGATGCTCATACTCCAGATGAAGACATATCTGACCGAGCGGCGCATCGAAGCGTTGTCGCGAGCGCCGATGAAACGCCCGACTAGCGCCTCGCCCGCATAAGCGAATCCGTCCGTGAAATACGAGAACAGCATCAGCAGCTCCATCATCACGGCCGAGCAGGCTAGCAGCATATCGCCCATAGTGGTGGCGATCAGCGGATAACCGATGTACACTCCGAGCATAGCGGAAGCGCGAAGGAACAGGTTGCCGTTCATCCGCATATACGGACCCAGTTCGCTGCGGCTGAGGGCCTGCGGGAGTTCGGACAGGCGGAACGCGCTGAGCACGCGGCGGTACTTCACGAGGCATACTATGATGCAGAAGAGCAGACCGCAGTACTGGGCGATGACCGTGCCCACGGCGATGCCGGCGAAGCCCATTCCCGGCCAATTGCCGATGCCGAGGCTGAGGATGATGCTCGCCACGATATTGACACCGTTCACGATGAGGTCCTTCCACATCGAACTCATCGAATCCTGCATCCCCACGAACCAGCCGCTGAATGTCATCAGCGAGATGGTCGCAGGCGCTGCCCAGATACGTATGGAGAAGTACTGCGATGCGAGCGCCTCGACCTCCGGAGAGGCCTGGGTGCAAAGGACGGCCACCTTCAGGAACGGCCACTGCAGCAGCAGGACCAGCAGCGCGACCATAGCGGAAAGAGCCATCCCGCGCCAGAAGATCTTCGCTACTTCGCGCTGGTCGCCGGCGCCATAGGCCTGAGCGGTGAGGCCGCCCGTGCCCGTGCGCAGGAAACTGAAGTTCCAGTAGAGCAGCGAGAAGAACATCGCCCCCACGGAAATAGCCCCGATCGCCACTGCGGCTTCCGTGCCCGTAAGGTGACCGGCCACGGCGGTGTCCACTATTCCCACCAGCGGCACGGTGATGTTCGCCAGTATGCTCGGAAGCGCCAGCCGGAGTATTTCCTTGTTGAGGCTGTTCATTATTTGCGGAACTTGGTATCCTCTTCGAGCATACCGAGGTAAGAATTGTAACGTTCGGGGGCTATTTTACCTGCGTCGACAGCGGCTTTCACCGCGCAGTCCGGCTCGTGCGTATGAGTGCAGGGAATGAACTTGCAGTTGTCAGCGACCCTGAGCATCTCCGGGAAATACCTGGGGATTTCCTCTTTCTCCAGGCCGTAGAGACCGAAGCCGCGAAGACCGGGCGTGTCGACAACGTAACCGCCTCCGGCAAGGGGGTACATTTCGTACAAAGATGTGGTATGCTTGCCCTGAAGGTGTGCCGCGCTGATCTTGCCGACCTTGGGGTCGAGCGAAGGGTCGAGGGCCTTGATGAGCGAGGATTTGCCCACTCCCGACTCGCCGCTGATGAGGCAGAGCCGGTCGCGGCACAGCTCGCGCAATTCGGGAATGCCCTCGCCCGTCTTGGCGGATGTCTCCAGCACACGGTAACCGGCACGGGCATAGATCGATTTGAAAGCGTCCACCTCGTCCTGCACCTCGCTGCGATACAGATCCACCTTGTTCAGGACTATCGTCGCGGGTATCTTGAACATCTCGCAGGTGACGAGCTGCCTGTCCAGGAACGGAAGTTTGACTTCCGGGAAGTAGAGCGAAACCACAAGCAGCGCCATATCCAGGTTCGCGGCAATCACGTGCGACTGGCGCGAGAGGTTGGCCGACTTGCGGATCAGGTGATTCGTACGGTCGAGGATTTCGGTGATGACGGCGGGATGCTCGGCGTCCGGCGTGGCGTCATATTCATAGCGCACTCGGTCGCCCACAGCTACCGGGTTGGTGCTGGTGCCGGCCTCTAAACGCACTTTTCCCCGCAGGACTGCAGGGAAAAGACGCCACTCAGGGAGTTCACTCAAGAAGAAGTGACTGCCCGCGTTCTTAACTACCGTCGCGATTCCGCTTGTCATACGGCAGCAAAGATACGCAATATTTTATTCAAGATACTTGTTAATCAAGCGGACAATGAGATCATTGAGGTGCTCGACTTCGTATTCGCCCACACTGGCCTGGATGTGATCTCCGCCGATGCCACTGTCGTTGGTCAGGAACACATATGTGCCGGAGGTGCTGACCGAGAAGAAGCGGAGCATAAACTCAGTGTATTTGTCGATGCCGCTGGCCGCGACGGGGATAATCTTGATACCCATTTTGGCATATGCCTCTATGCTCTTGTGCAAGGATTCCACGACACCCGGATGATCCTGATGGGCGGGGGCGTCAAGCAGCATAAAGACTATCTTGCTGCGGGCGCCTTCATCCCAGGAAAGGCTCTGAAGACCAACCTCCAAAGCGGTGTGGACCGCCTCCGGGAAATCTCCGCCGCCGGCAGCGCTCTGTTTGCCGATATAATCGGACACAACGCTGATATCGGATGTGAAATTCTTGAACTTGGTCACATACTCATCTTCCGTGTCACGGTAGAAGACCGCGGCGGCGCGGATTGTAGTACCGTCCTGAAGATTCTTGACCTTTCCGAAGATGTCGATAAGGTCGCTCTTGAGGAAGTCGATTTCATCGAACATAGAGCCGGTAGCATCCACTATGAAGGCGATGTCGGCTTTCTTCGCGGTGACGGACTTGGTTACACTATATGTATTATAGTAAGTCTGTTCAGAGGACCACTTTGTCACGACCGGAGCTTCCTGCTGGGCCACACCGTCCAGGGAGATGGAAAGTTTCGCATCCTCGGCAATAGCCTCGTTCTTGTAGAGATTGATCCAGAGGTTAGCTTCGCCAAGATTATCGGTAACAGCATTCCAGACCACGTTTCCGTCCACTTTCAGAGCAACTTTCACTCCGGCAGCCGGAGCGTCGCCGTTAGTCACTTTCACGGCAACCCTGTTGTCAGTGTAGAAGTCCCAATAAGTGTAGTACTCGTAGCCTGAAACGAACAACGAGTCTTTCGGCTGTCCGCCTCCTTCGCCCTGATTCAGCATAAGCTTTCCCCAGAACTGCCAGTTGTCCAGGTCGTTCCACTCACCGGCAGTGAGCAATCCGGCATTGGCGTTTCCATTGCCGTTTTCCTCGCCGGATCCGCCTTCACCGGGCGCATAAGGCATACCATCAACTTCGTCGGTTGTGTACTCACCGCCTCTTCCACCAAAATCTCCGTCAGCGAAACCTTTCCAAAAATCGTCCGCCGCTGTGCACGAAAAAGCCATCGCGGTCACCGCTGCGACGGCAATAATGTTGTATATTTTCTTTCTCATAACCATTTTGACTGCATTATAGATGCAATCAGAGTGGTCTTCGTTGCAGAAAAAATGATTATCTTTGAGAGTTATGACTGACGCAAAGACAATCAAGGAGATAATCAGCAAGCTGTTCGCTGAAATAGAGTTCGAAAAGGAGCCGGCGGGGCTGTATGATCCGCTTAGGTGGATGATCTCGATAGGAGGGAAACGCATACGCCCGACGCTGTGTCTTTTAACCTACTCTTTATATAAAGAAGGATTCGACACGAGCATCCTGGAGCCGGCGGCGGCGCTGGAGGTGTTCCACACGTTTACCCTTATCCACGACGATATTATGGACAGGTCCCCGCTGAGAAGGGGACAGGACACGGTCTGGAAAAAGTGGAACGAAGACACCGCGATCCTGAGCGGCGACGTGATGCAGATAGACGCCTACAAACGTCTGGCGAAGGCCCCGGCTGACAAGGTCGGCGCGGCGCTGGACCTTTTCTCGAGGACGGCGGCGCAGGTGTGCGAAGGTCAGCAGTACGATATGGAGTTTGAGGACAGACCGGAGGTGAAGATGCCGGATTATTCGAAGATGATAGGCCTGAAGACGGCGGTGCTCATCGCCTGCTCCGCGAAGATGGGCGCGCTGATTGCGGGCGCCCCGGCGAAGGACTGCGAGGCGCTGTACAACTACGGATACGAACTCGGTATGGCCTTCCAGGTGGCGGACGACTATCTTGACGCTTTCGGCGACGAGAAGGTTTTCGGCAAGCCCATAGGCGGAGACATAATCAACAAGAAGAAGAGCTGGCTTACGGTACGGACTTTGGAGAAGACCGCGGACAAGAAGGCTTTCATCGAGGCGATGGACCTTCCTGCGGAGACGCCGGAAGAAAAGGCCGCGAAGATTGCTGAGGTCAAGGGTATTTACGTTGCGAATGGGGTAGACACTGATGCGAAGGCGGAGATAGTCAGATATAGCGAAAGGGCGATGGATGCGGTCAAGAACCTCGGCATAACCACCGACGCCCTTAAAGATTTTGCAGAAAAATTAGTCGGACGTGCAAAGTAACGAGCTGGAAATAATGGCGCCGGCGGGCAATTTCGAATGCTTGCAGGCGGCGATACAGGGCGGGGCGGATTCCGTGTATTTCGGAGTCGGCAACCTCAATATGCGCAGCCGTTCGGCGAACAATTTTGCGGCGGAGGACCTTGCGGAGGTGGTGAAGATCAGCCGTGAGGCTGGCGTCAAGACCTATCTGACTCTGAACATAAGCCTGTATCCCGAGGACCTTGAGGATATGCGCCGTACGCTCGATCTGGCGAAAGCTGCCGGGGTGACGGCGGTAATCGCCTCCGACATAGCTGCAATCCAGTATTGCAGGCAGCTGGGAATGGAGGTCCATATCAGCACCCAGCTCTCCATCTCGAACGTGGAGGCGCTGAAGTTCTACGCGCAGTTCGCGGACGTGGTCGTTCTGGCGCGCGAGCTGAACCTGAACCAGGTGCGCGGGATCTGCGATGCTATCGAACGTGAGCACATAACCGGTCCTTCGGGACAGCTTGTGCGGGTGGAGATGTTTGCCCACGGCGCACTCTGTATGGCCGTGAGCGGGAAGTGCTACCTGAGCCTGCACACCTACGGCGCATCCGCCAACAGGGGAGCGTGCTTCCAGATATGCCGCCGTGGCTACGAAGTCACGGACCTCGAGACCGGCAACCAGCTGAATATAGACAATCAATACATAATGTCTCCGAAGGACCTCTGCACCATCGAGTTTATGGACAAGATGGTCCAGGCAGGAGTGAAAGTGTTCAAGATAGAAGGCCGTGCGAGGAGCGCCGAGTATGTGAAGCGCTGCGCGGCTTGCTATAGGGAGGCGGCCGACGCCGTCTGCGCCGGCACCTTCACCCCTGAGCTAGGCGCAGCGCTCAAAGAACGCCTGAAGGAAGTCTTCAACCGTGGATTCTGGGACGGCTACTACCAGGGCGCGTTCCTCGGAGAGTGGAGCGACGTCTACGGCAGCCAGGCCACCCAGCGCAAGGTCTATGTGGGCAAGGTCACGAACTGGTTCGACCGTATCGGAGTGGCGGAAATCACCGTGGAGAGCGCCCCGCTGAAGATGGGCGACCGCGTGATGATAATCGGCCGAACGACGGGAGTGGAGGAGCTCACGGTGGAGGATATGCGTGTGGAGTTCGAACCCGCGGCTCAGGCTCCGAAGGGCGTCCGTTGCTCGCTCGCTGTTCCGCACAAGGTGCACCGTGGAGACAAAGTCTACAAATGGGAAGAAGTATGAAACGCACTATCATCATAATCGCGCTCGCGCTGCTGACTCTGACCGCCGGCGCCGAATCGAAGAATTTCAAGCTCGGGAAGTGGGTGGAGATCCACAACGCCATCCTTAAGGAGCTCGGCCGCTCCTACGTGGACACGCTGCCGATCGACAAGATGGAGCGGGCTGCGATAGACGCGATGCTGGCCAATCTGGACCCGTACACCGTCTATGTCTCCGAGGACGAGCAGGAGGATTTCCAGATGCAGATAGGGAAGGTCTATGGCGGAGTCGGCGCCGTCATCTACAAGCCCGACGTGAACGGGAACGTGATCATAAACGAGCCCTATGCGGGTTCGCCTGCCGTGAAAGCGGGCCTTCGCTGCGGCGATGAAATCCTTACGATCGACGGCGAGACGGTCCACGGCCTGGACAGCAAAGCGTGCTCCGACAAGATGCGCGGCGCTCCTGGCACGGACGTCAAGTTCCTCGTGAAGAGGGTATACGAGCGGGATACCGTTGAGATTGTCGTCACGCGCGAGAAGATACATCTGCCCGACGTGGAGTATGCCGGAATGCTGGACTCCACCACCGGATACATAGCCCAGAGCGGCTTCACCGAGGGTGTGGCCGACGAGATACGCTCCCACATAACCGCGCTGAAAAAGCAGGGAATGAAACGCCTGGTACTCGACCTTCGCGGCAACGGCGGCGGCCTTATGCAGGAGGCTATCAGGATAGTTTCGCTCTTTGTACCGCGCGGCTCGCTGGTCGTCACCAGCAAGGGGCGCGACCCGAAGGATATCGAGGAGTACAGGACCTACGAAGCTCCGGTCGACACGAAGCTGCCGCTCATCGTGCTCGTCGACTCCGGCACAGCCTCGTCGTCCGAGATCGTGAGCGGCGCGCTGCAGGACCTCGACCGCGCCACCGTTATGGGCCGCAGGACCTTCGGCAAGGGACTCATCCAGAGCATCAAACCCTTGCCGTACGGCGGCCAGCTGAAAGTCACCACCGGTAAGTATTACACTCCTTCCGGGCGCTGCGTGCAGGCTATAGACTACAGCCGCCGGGCCGCGGACGGAAGCGTCTCGCAGATACCTGATTCGCTCACTCACGAGTTCCGCACTAAAGGCGGTCGCATCGTCCGCGACGGTGGCGGCATCACCCCTGACGTGGAACTTGAATCGCCGAAATACGACGACATAGTTTACATTTTGGTGATGCGCGGAATAGTGGAAGAGTACACCCTTAAGTATGTGCGCGAACACGAAAGCATAGCGCCAGTGGAGTCATTCTTGCTGGACGACTATGACGGCTTCCTCGCTTTCGCCCGCGAGAGACTCGCCGAAGGCGAAAAACCGAAACTGGACGAGATGGTCCGCGAGCAGATAGTTCCGCTGATAGAAGAAGAGATAGTGGTGCGCTACTACTACCAGGCCGCCGGCGTTCAGCTGCGCATCCGTTACGACGACGCACTTAAAACCGCACTCACCAGCCCGACAATATGAAATTAGTTTTTGCTACTGGAAATAAGGGGAAGCTTCGCGAGGCTTCCGAGATCCTGGGTCCTTCGTTTGAACTGCTGAGCTCGGCTCAGGCAGGTGTGACCGAGGATGTCGAAGAAACTGGCCTGACACTGGAAGACAACAGCATTCTGAAGGCGGAGTTTATTTATAACCGCACCGGACTGGATTGCTTTGCGGACGACACTGGCCTTGAGGTGGACGCGCTGGGCGGCGCGCCGGGCGCGTTTACGGCTCGCTACGCCGGCGAGGGTTGCTGCTTCGATGACAATATGAACAAGCTCCTCGCCGAGCTCGCCAAACTCGGCCCCGCCGCGCCCCGCACCGCGCGCTTCCGCAGCGTGGTCACGCTTATCCTGAACGGCGAAAAGCACTTCTTCGAGGGCGTGATGGAAGGCCGCATAGCCTTGCAGAAAGCCGGTTGCGGCGGTTTTGGCTACGATCCCGTCTTCATCGCGGATGCTTATCCCGACCGGACTGTCGCCGAACTTCCCGAAGAGGTCAAAAACTCCATCTCCCATCGTGGACAGGCTTTGCGCGCGATGGCGGAATGGCTGGCCGCCAAATGAGAAAACTCTGGATCATAGTGATTTCTGTCCTTTCTCTCCTGTCTGCTTGCGGGGAGAAAGACGACCCGTTGTCGAAGGACACTTTGCCGGTGATTCGTCTGACCACTGACGACGGTCAGCCCGTCACGAGCAAGACGGAATATAAACCTGGAACGATAGAAATCAGCGATCCGAAGCATAAATACTGGGACACCGAGACTTTCACCGCCGGGATGGAAATCCGCGGGCGTGGCAACACGACCTGGGATCCGGAGAACAAGCCCAAACTCCCGTATATGATCAAACTGAACGAGAGTGCAAGGATATTCGGAATGTCCTTCGACAGAAGCTGGAACCTGCTGGCGAACTGGACGGACAAGTCGCTGCTTCGCAACAGGGTCTGTTTCGAGCTCTCGAAAATTGTGGGTATGTCGTGGACGCCGAAATCCGTGCCTGTGGAAGTCTATCTGAACGGCGAATACATCGGGCTCTACGACTTTATCGAGCATAAGAAGGTGTCGAGCGAGAGGGTGAACATCAATGTGAATGCCGGCGACTTTTATTTCGAGATGGAGAACAATCAGGACAATCCGGTCTGCTGGACTACCGAGCAGGGGCACCCCATAATGTTCAGGGAACCGGAGCATCCGAGCGAAGAGCAGCTGGCTTACGCGAAGCAGTTCTTCAAAGAGTTCGAGGACGCTCTCTATTCCGGGGAGTATCAGAAGGTCTACGACGAATACATCGATATGGATTCCTTTATCAACAACTATCTGGTGGAGGAGTTCTCGAAAGATATCGACGGAATCCTGCGAAAAAGCACCTTCCTCACCCTCACGAACGGAGGAAAACTGGTTATGTACCACCTCTGGGATTTCGATATCACCTTCGGAAACTGTGATTACTACGACGACGGGCTGCAGCCGTGGGAGGGCTGGTGGATCAGAAACCACAATCAATTCGGCCCCGGGCGCGGATGGTATTTCCGCCTGTTCCTGGATCCCGTCTTTGCTTCCCGCGTGAAAGAGCGCTGGAATGAGCTCTATCCGGAGTTCAGGGCTCTGTACGACGAAATAGACGTTATGGTCGCCGATATGGGCACCGCCCCTGCCCGTAACTTCAAGAAGTGGAACATCCTGAACACCTATGTCTGGCCCAACTACAAAGTGACCGGATCCTACAAGGGCGAAGTCGACTGGCTGAAGGAAAACTACCTCAAACGCCTCGACTGGATGAACACCAACATTAATAAATAGCGGCAGCGGCAACCAGTGTACAAGGTGTCCCGAAAAATGGGACACCTTGCGCGAAAATGGGGGTAATTTGCTTAAGGTGTCCCAAAAACAGGGACACCTTTAACGGTCCGAAGGGAAAATTAAAGGTCAGGCGGGAGAATCACGAGTAGAGTTCGCGCAAAACGGCGAGGGAGCGGATGTTCAGTTTGGTGTCCAGGTGGTAACTGAGATAATCGAGGAGGATGGCGGCGATGTCGGAGCGGCGGGCGCCGGAGAGGGGGAGGAGAAGAGCCGAGGAGCGGTCCAGAGTCAGGAGCTGACGGATGTCTTCGAAGTGCTCGTCGGCGAAAGGCATAATATCTTCGAGGCGGGGGCTGAACCCCAGGACTCCGCAGAGATCCAGCAACCATAGCAGATGGTAATTGGCGAAATCATCGCCCAGAGCGTCGAGGGTCAGGATGCTCTGACGGCACCAGTCGTACAAATCTGGTGAATACTCTCCGTCGCGAAGGCACCTGAAGAGCACCTCGCTGAGGAACATACTCATCGAATTCTTGCGGACATCGCCGCGCAGGCCGGCAAGGGGATATTCCGCCCGCAAGCCGGAAACTCTCCACAAATCTGAAAGATGGTTGTCGCTCACTTCGCCGCTGAGTATGTTAAGAGGAAGATACAAAGCCATCGAAGAGGATTTCGACACGCTGACTATGAAGCTGCGGCGTCCGTACTCCGCGCTCAGGGTGTGCAGCACCAGCGACTTCTCCCCAACTTTGGTGGTGCCGATAATTATGAACTCCAGGGCCTGCTTCATACTATGTTCCGAGCATCAGGCAGACCATACCTGCGAGCAGGATGACAAGCGCGAGTGACTTGCCGCCGAGATTTTTTTCCTTGAAGATGAGCGCGCCGAAGACGAAGGTGACGAGCACGGACGCACGGCGGACGATGCTGATCACCGAGAGGAGCGCGCCTTCGCTGCCCAGGGCGAAGAAGTAGGCCATATCGGCTCCGGTAATCAGCACTGCCGTGAGCAGGAGTATCCAGTCCCAGCGGAATTTCGCGGAAGAACGGGAAACGCCGCGCATAACCAACAGATACAGCCCGACCACAACCGTAATATAAAGATTAGTCCAGCTCTGCACGAAAAGCGGATGCATCTGCACCATAATGTGCTTGTCGTAGAGCGCGCTCGCGACGCCCGCCGCGATCGACACGGCGATTGCCACGTATCCTTTGCGGCCGCCCTGTCCGGCGGGATCCCTTCGCCCGGAGAAGCTCGTCAGCGCGATCGAGGCCAGCGCGAGCGCGACTCCCGCATACTGCAGGGCGTTCAGTTTCTCCCCGAAGATAAGAAGCGACAGCAGCACCACGAAGAAGGGGCGCGTCGCCTTCAGCGGTGAAACGGTCGTGATCGGCAGAAGCTTCAGCGCGTACATACCGCTGATCCACGACGCGCTCACAAGTACGGCCTTCGCCACCAGCATCAGATGATGCTGCAGGGGACCGGAATACAGGAAGAAACAAGGGGAGAGCAGGAGAGTGGAAATGGCTGTGGCGGCGAACAGAACCTCGATGGGACCGTTCTTCGCGAGAGCCTGTTTCTTGGTGATGTCGTAGAACCCAAGCAGCAGGGCGGAAAGGAGTGCAAGCCAAAGCCACATACCGGCAGAAATATTTTATCCAAAGTAAGCCAAAAAATCACTATATTGCAACTCCTTGCTCTATTGCGATGAAAAGATTCCGAATCATAGCCGCGGCCCTGGCCTCGCTTCTTCTCTTCTCCTGCCAGGAGAAGGAGGATATCATTACTCCCAAGGAGCAGCCTGCCGGTTACCAGGAATTCCTGGCGGCATACAGGGCGGGTATGACTTACTATCAGTACACCGCTATCCCGACCACTCTTCGCATCACGCTGGAAGACGACACCGTAGTCCGTCTGAATATTGAAGACCTTGTTTTCGAGGACTGCACCTTAACCTCTCCGAAAGTGGTAGCTTTCGACCAGAACGACAATTATATGGTCGGCGGCAAACCGGTCGGAGTAAAGCGTAATCTCTACCAGAGAGACGAAGCGGCCTTCCCGTTCTATGTCTATGTCTCCACCGGCGGAATCCACGCGCGCCTGAGCAATGGCAATCACCTGCTCCTGAGGTACAAGGAGAAGTCTGAGGAAGAACCCCCGGTGGTGAAGCCGGATCCGGATCAGGTGAGGGATTTGCCCGTCATCTATCTCAGGACGGACGACGGCAAGGCTGTCACCAGCAAAGTGGATTACAAGCCCGGAACGATAGAAATCCGTGACCCCGACCACAAATATTGGGATACCGATGTGTATACGGGGAAGATGCAGATCAGGGGCAGGGGAAACAGCACCTGGGACCCGTGGGGCAAGCCGAAACTCCCGTATATGATCAAGCTCGAGGAGAAGGAACGCATCTTCAATCTCAGCAACGACAAATCGTGGAACCTCCTGGCCAACTGGGTGGACAAATCGCTGCTCCGCAACCGCGTGTGTTTCGAACTCAGCAAGATCCTGGGTATGTCGTGGACTCCGAAGGCTGTGCCCGTGGAAGTTTATTTCAACGGACAGTATGTGGGCCTGTACGATTTCGTGGAGCATAAGAAAGTCTCGCCTGAGAGAGTCAACATCGATGTCGAAGGCGGAGATATGTACTTCGAGATAGAATCCAATTTGGACGAGCCTGTCTGCTGGCAGACAGAACACGGTCATCCTATGATGTTCAAGGATCCGGAGTACCCCACTGCAGAACAGCAGGAGTTCGCCAAACAATTCTTCAAGGACTTCGAAGACGCCCTCTGGAACCAGGAATTCCAGAAGGTCTACGACAAGTATATCGACGTGGATTCCTTCATCAACTATTTCATAGTGGAGGAATTCTCCAAGGATGTGGACGGCAACCTCCGCAAGAGTACGTTCCTCACCCTGAAGAAGGGTGGAAAACTGGAGATGTACCACGTCTGGGACTTCGACATCAGCCTGGGCAACTGCGATTACTACGGTGACGGGCTGCAGCCGTGGGAAGGCTGGTGGACCAAGACCCAGAATATGTGGGGCTACGGCCACGGCTGGTACTACCGCCTCTTTATGGATCCGGTCTTTACCCAAAAGGTGAAGGACCGCTGGAACGAAATCTATCCGGACTTCCAGAAATTCTACGATCAGATAGACGTGATGGTGGCGGATATGGGCGACGCCCCGAAGCGCAACCACGACAAGTGGAAGAGGCTGAACACCTACGACTGGCCGCAGTACAAAGTCACCGGCTCTTATCAGGGCGAGGTGGACTGGCTGAAGGAGAACTACCGCAAGCGTCTCTCCTGGATGAATACCAATATCAACGCTCTTTAAATGGCCGACAAGCCGGATTTCATCAGGATAAGGGGGGCGAAAGCCAACAATCTTAAGAACATCGACGTGGACATTCCGCGCCGCAAGATGACCGTCATTACCGGCCTCAGCGGATCCGGCAAATCCTCGCTCGCCTTCGATACCATCTATGCCGAAGGCCAGAGGCGTTACCTGAACACCCTTTCCCCGTATGCCAAGCACTTCATCGGCATACTTGAAAAGCCGGCCGTGGAGAGCATAGAGGGCATCAGCCCCATAATCGCGATCGGCCAGAAGACTACCGGCACCAACCCGCGCTCGACCGTGGGCACGATCACGGAGATCTACGATTTCCTGCGTCTGCTCTATGCCCGTGCGAGCACCGCTTATTCGCCCGTTACCGGCGAGGAGATGGTCAGCTACACTGACGCGCAGATAGTGGACCTCATCCTGAAGGAATACGACGGAGTCAAGTGCATCCTCCTCTCGCCCCTCGTCCGCGGCCGCAAAGGCCATTACCGCGATCTCTTTGAGAACCTGCGCCGCAAAGGCTTCCAGCAGGTGCGCATCGACGACGAGATCACCGACCTGTCGGAAGTGGAGGAACTCGACCGCTACAAGAACCACTTCGTGGAGCTTGTCGTGGATAAGCTGAAGCCCGGCGAGGGCGACCTGCAGCGCATACGCGCTTCCGTGCAGACTGCGCTGAGTCTGGGCAAGGGTTCCGTGGCCGTGCTGGACTATGAAACTGGCGAGCTCAGGCACTTCTCCCGCCATCTGGTGGACCCGAAGAGCGGAATCTCGCTTCAGGAACCGGCCCCGCACACGTTCTCGTTCAACTCGCCCGAAGGCTGCTGCCCGCACTGCAAGGGCCTCGGAATGATAGTGGACGTGAATATGGACAGCATCATCCCGGACAAGACGGTCAGCGTCGCTGAAGGAGCGATCGTGCCGCTGGGAAAGGTGCGCGAGAACCGCAAGTTCGACGTGGTCTGCTCGATAGCGCGCAAGATGGGCTTCTCGCTCTACGACCCCATAGGCACTATCCCGGACGAAGCGGTCAGCACGCTCGTCTATGGATCGGAAGAGTACTTCAGGATAGGGGAGGGTAGTCTGGCCGAAAGCGCGACGTGGCCGGGAGTGCTGGACGATATCGACGAAAAGGTCGAATGCCCGGTCTGCCACGGCACGCGCCTCAGGCAGGAGACCAACTACTTCAAGATAGACGGAAAGACCATCGCCGAAGTGAGTGCGATGGAGATCTCGGACCTCCAGAAATGGCTGGGCACGCTGCCCGGCAAACTGAAGGGCAAGGCCAAGGCTGTTTCGCACGACATACTCAAGGAACTCACGGACCGCGTGGGCTTCCTGGTGGACGTGGGGCTGGAATACCTCACGCTCGACCGCGCTTCATCGTCGCTCTCCGGCGGTGAAAGCCAGCGCATCAGGCTCGCGACGCAGATCGGTTCCAGGCTGGTCAATGTGATCTACATCCTTGACGAGCCGTCGATAGGCCTGCATCAGAGGGATAACCGCAAGCTGATCGATTCGCTGAAGAAGCTGCGCGACGAGGGCAACACCGTGATAGTGGTTGAACACGACGAGCAGACGATGGAAGCGGCGGACTGGATAGTGGACGTGGGCCCGGGAGCGGGCGAAGAGGGCGGCCGGATATGCTACAGCGGCCCGGCAAGGGAAGTGCACAGCGCCGTGGAGACTCCTCAGGAGCGCAGGCGTGGCAACGGCAAGACGATAGAACTGCAGGGAGCGAGCGGAAACAATCTGAAGAATGTGGACGCCACCTTCCCGCTCGGATGTATGATAGGCATCAGCGGCGTGTCCGGCTCGGGCAAGTCGTCGCTCGTGCTGGAGACTTTGATGCCTCTGCTGAAAAAGCAGAAGGCTCTGCCGTACAGGCATATCTTCGGTGCGGGGAATATAGACAAGGTGATCGAGGTGGATCAGGCACCGATAGGGCACAGCCCGCGGTCGAACCCCGCGACCTTCACCGGCGTCTTCGGCGATATCCGCGCGCTCTTCGAGCAGACGCCGGACGCCAAGGTCCGCGGGTTCAAGGCGGGCCGTTTCTCCTTCAATGTGGAAGGCGGACGCTGCGAGGCCTGCAAAGGAGCAGGAGTGAAGATAATCGAGATGAACTTCCTGCCGCCTGTTGCAGTGGTCTGCGACGAATGCGCGGGGAAACGTTACAAGGAGGACACCCTGGCCGTCAGATATAAAGGCAAGAGCATCAACGACGTGCTGGAAATGCAGGTCAGCGAGGCGTATGAGTTCTTCAAGTCCAACCCGAAGATTTCGCCTAAGCTCAAGGCCTTGCTCGATGTGGGCCTCGGCTACATCCGCCTCGGCCAGTCGAGCCTCACCCTCTCGGGCGGCGAAAGCCAGCGTATGAAACTCGCCGCCGAGCTGTACCGCAAGTCGACCGGGAACACTCTCTATATGCTCGACGAACCCACTACCGGTCTTCATTCGCAGGATATCGAGACCCTGATGGGAGTGCTGCATAAGTTGGTCGACCAGGGAAACACCGTAATAATAATCGAACACAATCTGGACGTGCTGAAGAGCGTGGATTGGATAATTGATATGGGCCCGGAAGGCGGCCGAAGGGGAGGCGAGATAGTCGCACAGGGTACGCCCGAAGAATTGGCTGAAGACGCCAAGTCCGTCACCGGCCGCTACCTCAAGGAAGTATTATGATAAAGACACTCGTTATATTGGCTGCGCTGGCCGCATTCGACCTGAATGCCGACCTGCTTCAGCTGGATGAGACTCTGAATAAGGCTGCGGAGTATGCCGCCGCGCACGAGCGCCGGATTCAGGCGGTCGAACACGACCTCGCCACGGACCGTCCGCTCACGGACGAGTTCCGTTACAATGTCTACGGTCAGGTCTACGACCTTGCCTATGCCTTCCAGTACGACCGCGCGCTGGAAGCGCTGGACAATCAGGAGCAGGTGGCAGTAAGGATGGGCCGCAAGGACCTCTTGACGGAGACTAGGCTGCGCAAGGCGTTGCTTCATTGCATCGCCGGAAGGTATGCGGAGAGTATGGCCGAAGCCGAGCGTATCGACACGTCGAAATTCACCTCGGACGCTCAGTTGTTCCTCTGGTACGAATATCAGCAACGTTTTTGCCGCGACTTCCGTGAGTACAATCACCCGGGAGTGGGCGGCGTGCTGGACGAGCGCGCGGGCTTCTACCGCGGCCGCCTGATCGAGTATTTGCCCGAATCGAACTTCCTGCGTCAGACTATGCTCCTGACGGAACTTATCGAGCAGGGGAACCACATCGGGGCGGGAGAAGTGGGCTCCGGTATGCTTGCCCGTTATCCGGAGGATAGTCACGAATACGCGATAGCGGCATACTATATGGGCGTGCTCTGCCGTGAGCAGGGTGACCTGGACGGAGAGGTGCACTGGTACATAAAGTCTGCAATCGCCGATATCCGCAGCGCCACCAAAGACAACGCTTCGCTCTACTGCGTCGCGCTCAGCATTATGGACAGGGATATCGCCCGAGCGTTCCGTTACACCCAGGCGGCCCTCGACGATGCGTTGTTCTACAACTCCAAGCTTCGCCCGGTGCAGATCGCGCAGAACCTTCCGGCTATCGAGAAGGCCTACACCGGAATGCTGAAAAAAGAGTCCGACAGGCGTACGATACTTATGCTGCTGATTTCCCTTCTCGTCATAGTGCTGGTGTTCATCCTTCTCAGGATGATAAGTTACCACCGCAGATTGCAGGAGGCGATAGCGGCTCTTTCGGAGGCAAACGCGGCGAAGGAAGAGTTCCTCGCATTGTTCCTCTCTATGAGTTCCGGCTACCTTGACAAATTGCGTAAGCATCTCGGTCGCGAGCAGATGGAAGAGGAACTCAAGGCTTTCTACGCTGCGTTCGACAACGCTTTCCTTCAGCTCTATCCCGCTTTCGTCGAGGACTTCAACGCGCTGCTCGAGCCGGAGGCGCGCATCGAACTGAAGAAGGGCGAGAAGCTGAACACCGAGCTTCGAATATTCGCCCTTATCAGGCTGGGAGTGGATCAGTCGGCGCACATCGCCTCGCTGCTCCGCTACTCCGTTAATACCATATATAATTATAGGGCGCAGACAAAAGCGGCGGCGCTAAACGGCAAAGAGGACTTCGAAGAGATGGTGAAGACCATCGGAATTCGCCACAATTAGTCCACTTTTTACAAGAGTCAAATATCTGAAAGTCAGACGCTTGAGCATTCAGGCGTCTACTTTTTTGCTCCCGCGCGTATTTACTATGGTACGCGGCAATTTTTAATTACTTAATTTTGCCACACAATATTTCGTAAAAATTTTAGAAATGAAGAACCTGTTCAATCGAATCGCCCTTGTCTTTGCGGCACTGATACTGAGCGTGGCCCCGGCTTTCGCCCAGCAGGTGAAAGGCATCGTACAGGACCGTGACGGTCTGCCGGTGATCGGCGCCGCTGTCGTGGTCCAGGGCACTTCAAACGGCACGACCACCGGACTCGACGGCGAGTGGGAACTTTCAGGCGTGAAAGCCGGTTCCGTCCTCGTGATTTCGTCCATCGGTTATGTGACCAAGACCGTCAGCGCCGCCGATGCGGCCCTCGTCATCCTCGAGGAGGACACCATTATGCTCGAAGACGTGGTGGTGGTGGGTTACGGTGTGCAGAAGAAGAGTGTGGTGACTGCCGCCATCGCGAAAGTGGGATCGGACGAGCTTGGCAAGACCGCTCCCGTCCGCGTGGACAACGCCCTCAAGGGTCTCGCAGCCGGCGTGAACGTCACATCGTCGTCCGGCCAGCCTGGCGCGGCAGCCCGCATCAGGGTCCGCGGTACCGGCACCATCAACAACTCCGACCCTCTCTACATCGTGGACGGTATGCCTCTCGAAGGCGGCATCGACTACCTTAATCCTTCGGATATCGAGAGCATCGAGGTGCTGAAAGACGCCGCATCGGGCGCGGTCTACGGAGCACGTGCGGCCAACGGCGTCATCCTCGTGACCACCAAGAAGGGAACTAAAGGCGACGCGCGCGTGAACTATGAATTCTCCTACGGCCTTTCGAGCCCGTGGAAGAAACTCGATGTCCTGGACGCTTCGCAGTACGCGATGATGATCAACGAAGGCCATATGAACGCAGGTATGGCCCCGAAGTATTCGATGGACTATGCCAGCTACGGCAAAGGCACCGATTGGCAGGATGAGATATTCTACTACAACGCCCCCCAGAGCCAGCACGAACTCAGCGTGAGCGGCGCTTCGGACAAGGTGAACTACTATGTTTCGCTGGGCTACCTCAGCCAGGACGGTATCGTGGGCGGTAACAAAGGCCGTTCGAACTACGACCGTCTGACCCTCCGCAGCAACACCACCTACGAGGTGATGGACAAGACGGCGGAGCGCAGCTTCCTTAACAAGTTCACCCTCGGCAGCAACCTGTCGTATGCCTACATTACCTCCACCGGAATCAGCACCAACAGCACCTACGGTTCGCCGCTCGGTTCGGCCGTGGCCCTTTCGCCTATCCTGAACGTCTATGCGGACGACACCCAGGCAGCTGCGCAGATTTCCCAGTACGGAGCGGCAGGAATGCTTTATGGAGAGAACGGCCAGATGTTCACCATCCCCGGCGGATCCTACAACGAAATGGTCAACCCCGTGGCGGCCCTCTCCCTCCCCGGTTCGCAGGGCTGGAGCCACAAATTCGTGGGCGGTTTCAGCGGCGAACTTCAGATCATCGAAGGCCTCAAATTCCGCAGCGCCCTCGGCGTGGACCTTTCCTTCTGGGGAGACCATTCCTACAGCGACGTCTACTACCTGACCAGCAGCAACCAGATCACCGAATCCTATGCTTCCGGCAGCGCGTGCAACTCGCTCGTCTGGCAGGTGGAGAACACCCTCACCTACAGCAAGACCTTCGGGAATCACAGCGTCACCGCCCTCCTCGGCCAGTCGGCCAAGGCTTCGAGCGGCGAGTATATGGGCGCTTCCTCGAAGTTCCTCAAGGACATCAACAAACCTTATATCGACTACACCAACGGTCTGCAGGAAGACGGCGACCGCAACGGCTGGGGCGCTCCCTATGCCCAGTCCAGGCTCGCATCCTACTTCGCCCGAATCAGCTACAACTACGACGAGCGCTATATGGCCGAGCTTACGGTCCGCCGCGACGGTTCTTCCCGCTTCGGCTCGAATAACCACTGGGCTACCTTCCCGTCCGTGTCCCTCGGATGGAACATCTTCAAGGAGGAGTTTATGCAGGGCGTGATTCCTTCGCTCAGCAACGCGAAGATCCGCGCTTCCTGGGGCCAGAACGGTAATGAGAACATCGGTAACTTCCGTTACACCGTCCTCACCGAAGGCAACAATAACTACTACTACGGAAAGGATCCCGTTCAGGCTATCGGCGTGAAAGCCAACGGCCTTGCGAACCGGAGCCTCCGCTGGGAGACCTCGACCCAGACCGACTTGGGTGTGGATCTCGGTTTCTTCGCGAACAAGCTCACCTTCACCGTGGACTACTACAACAAGCTCACCGACGGTATGCTTATGACTATGCCTATCCCTTCATATGTGGGCGAGAGCAAGCCTATCGGCAATGTCGGACTGATGAGCAACAGCGGAATCGAATTCGAACTCGGCTACAAATACTCTGTCGGCGACTGGAACTTCAGGGTGAACGGCAACGCTACCTATCTGAAGAACTTGCTCATCAAACTCGGAAACGACACCGGATGGGCCAACTACGATTCCTTCCAGGGCACCGGCACCATTTCCCGTGCCGAGAACGGCTATCCTTTCCCGTTCTTCTACGGTTACCAGACTGACGGAATCTTCCAGAACGACGCTGAAATCGCAGCCTACACCTGGACGAACCCCGATGATCCCACCGACGTCAAGATGATTCAGCCGACCGCAAAGCCCGGCGACGTCCGCTTCAAGGACCTCAACAACGACGGTACGATCAACGCCAACGACCGCGCTTACATCGGCAAGGGAACTCCGGACTGGACCTTCGGACTTAACCTGCAGGCAAGCTGGAAGGGCTTCGACTTCTCGATGCTTGTGCAGGGAGTCGCAGGCGTGCAGGTATTCGACTGCACCCGCCGTACGGACATCAAGATGGTCAACCTTCCTTCCTATATGCTCCAGAGATGGACGGGAGAAGGCTCCTCCAACAAGTATCCCCGCTTTGTCGTGGGTGACACCCAGAACTGGAAGTCTTCGGATCTCTACGTCTATGACGGATCATACGTCCGCATCAAGAACGCGCAGCTCGGCTACACTCTGCCCGAGTCGCTCGTCCGCAAGGCTCTCATCTCCGACGTACGTGTGTACGTCGCGGCCGAGAACCTCTTTACTCTCACTCCTTACCACGGATTCGATCCTGAGATCGCATCCGGCGGCACTTCCCTCGGAATCGACTACGGTGTTTACCCTCAGGCACGCACCTTCACCGCAGGCATAAGCGTTGCATTTTAATCTAAGGAGGACACAGTTATGAAACTCAACAATATACTTTCAGTCATAGCCTTCGGTTCGGTTCTTTTCGCATCCTGCGGAGACGATTTCCTTACTGTCGAGAACCCCACCGCACAGCCTATCGAGGAGTATTTTACCACGGAAGATCACCTGAACGAAGCTCTCGCGGCTGCCTATGCTCCTCTTCACTGGACAGACTGGTCCAGCGATCAGTATGCTCCGCTTCTGATTATGAGCGACATTATGGCCGATCAGATCTGGGTGGGCGGCGAAGATGCCACCGACAACCAGTTCTGGCATCTTATGATGAACTATGAGGCTCTGCCTACCAACTGCCTTTATTCTCTGTGGACTTGCGCATATTCAGGTGTGAAGAGGTGTAACGACCTCATCCAGTACACGGGATGGACCAGGGCGGCCGGCAATATCGACGACGCGCAGGAGGCTTCTTACCTGCAGCAGGCAAGGCTCCTCAGGGTCTACTACTACAGCTGGCTCTGGAAATTCTGGGGCAACGTCGTGTACTACGAGAAGAACCTCGAAGATCCGTATCTCGGCACCCAGTACTCTGCAGACGAAATCTACGCCAAGATGATTGCCGACCTCGAAGGCGCCATCGCAATCGGCGCTCTTCCGATGAGGCAGCCTGATGCAAAGGCCGGTTACGTCACCAAGGCTTTCGCCTATATGCTCTATGCCGAACTGGTTATGTACCAGAAGGACGAAGCCCGTTACGGCACCGCCCTTGGTTATATGGAGGATATCATAGGCTCGACCGAATACGACCTTCTGCCCGATTACGGAACCATCTTCACCCCCGCGGGCGAGTGGGATGTCGAATCCATCTTCGAAATCACTTATGTCGCCGACGGCCAGGTCCGTTCCTACGACAACGTCCTCGGCGCGGGCGGCACCATCCTCCCGCAGCTCATCGGTCCCTATAATATGGCCGAGGGAGGAGATGACCATAAGGCCGGCTGGGGCTTCGCTCCCGTGCGTCAGGAAACCTACGCAATGTATGACGCTTCTGACGCCCGCCGCGCAGCCACCTGCTACGACGCTACCGTCAACGCCTATGAGCAGCGCTATCAGGACACCGGTTACTTCCTCGAGAAGTACCAGGGCCTGCAGAGTGAGTATGCGACCGGCGACGGCGCTCCGGATATGCGCTTCGGCAACAACTTCCGTATCTACCGCTACTCGGAGACTCTTCTGAACGCCGCTGAGCTCGCACTAACCAGCGATCCGACCAACGCGAAGATCTGGCTCAACAAGGTGCACAACCGTGCCGGCCTGACCGACACCGTGGACGCCACCCTCGCCAACATCAAGAACGAACGTAAGCTCGAGTTCGTGGGCGAAGGAAAGCGCTACTGGGACCTTATCCGCTGGGGTGACGCTCCCACCGTGCTTGGGCCGGACAACTATGGCTACCGCACCAACACCTGGTCGGAAAGCAAGAAATATCTCCCCATTCCGCAGAGCGAGATCGACGCCGCTCAGGGAACCCTTAAGCAGAACAACTATTAACAACCAATTTTAATAATCAAACAATGAAAAAGTTTTTTGCAATTCTGAGCATCGCAGCGCTTGTTTTTGCTGCTTGCGAGCCTGACAACAACACCGACGAGCCTCAGCTCCCTTCAGCAGCGGGTATCATCCCTGTCGTGACCGTAGCTGAGAATGTGGCCACCTTCTCTCTTCCTGAGGGAACCACAGGCCTCATTCCTGTCTGGTACACCAACGAATCCGGCGACTTCGCTTTCGCAGGAAACGGAAACAACTTCCAGAAGACCTTCTTCGTCAATGGCACCTTTAAGGTACGTATGTATGTGAGCAATGCCAACGGCCAGTCGAAAGACTACTCCGAGGTTGATTTCACCATCGACGCGAAGATGGAATGGAATGGCTTCAACTACGACTCCGAGTTCAACCTTTGGAAGGCTGCGGAAGGCGAAGCCGCTGACACTTACACTTGGTATGCTCCGGGTTGGGCTGAGGTGGCCGGTCATTCGGCGGCAGTTTCCAACGGCACTTACAAATTATCGTTCCCTACCGCTTGCGCCGGCCAGTGGCAGGCTCAGGTCCACGTCGTTCCGGACAACCAGCTTGATCTGACGGCTGAAAAGCACTATGACTTCTCTTGTATCGTGAAGATCAATAAACTTTGCGGCGGCGTGACCTTCAAGTTCGTCGAGCAGGGTGGTGGAGAACACGACAATGTGTTCCTCTTCAATGTGCAGGAAGATATGCCTGAAGGAACCAACATTTTCTATCTGACAGATGTGCCCGGTGTGGACATCACTGCCGCCAAGATGGTCTTTGACTTTGGCTGGTGCCAGGACGGAACCGAGGTTGAAATTTCCCGTATCACCCTTAAGGACCACGCCAACAACGACGGTACCAACGCTCCCGAGAAGGAAATCAAGCCCGAAGAGGCAGAACCTCTTGATGTGGCTTGCACCATCAAGGCCGGCGAGGCGACCAACCTCTTCGACCTCACCGATCTCGCTGAGGTAGTCGGATACTACTACGCACCCGGTTGGGCGCCAATCGATAATCCTGTGATGTCGAATATTACCAAGACCGGATTCACTCTCGCTTGCCCTGCGGCAACAGATGCCCGTTGGCAGAATCAGGTCAGTATGAAACTCAAGACTAACCTCAGTGCCGCCAAGACTTATGACTTCAGCGTCACTATCAATTCTACCACTGCTTTCCAGTATGGCGTGAAACTCACCAACCACGATGACAATAATGAGATCTTCTTCCACGATTGCAAGTGGCACACCGTTCTTGAAGCAAACAAGGATTGCACGTTCACCATTGCAAATCTCGTTGGCAAGGACATCCCTGCGAGGATTATCTTCGACTTCGGCGGCAATGGAGAGAATACAACTCTCGTGGTGAAGGACATCTGCCTCCAGGAGCATATCGACTAATCATCTATGAAGTTTTTCAGGACTTTGTCTTTACTTCTGATCATACTTCTCGCCGCAATGTGTCAGCCGACACCGGCCGCACCGGTGGAGAACAGCATCGCGTTCACTCCCGACTCGCTCATCTTCGAGCAGCCGGGAGGGGAACTGCGGTTCTATGTGACGGCCTCGAACCCGGGAATCGAGCTCTACAGCGAAGAAGACTGGGTGGTCAGCATCGAGCCTCCCTATTCGGCTATGACCGAAGGGAATTTCACGGTGAAGGTGAAGCCTAATTCGACCGTCAGGGAGCGTACCGGCAAAGTCGTAATCAAGGTCGGACAGACCAGGAAATATCTTCCTATACGTCAGCCCGGCCTGGACCCCGCAGTGGCGAATATCGACACCCCCGAGGGCTACACCCTCGTGTGGAACGACGAGTTCGACTACGAAGGCCTTCCCGCGTCCGCCGAATGGAAATACCAGACCGGCGACGGAGGCTGGGGCAACCACGAACTGCAGGACTATGTCGCCGGTTCCTACAACGGCGTGAACATCGCCGACGTGTCTGACGGCACCCTGAAGGTGTGGGCGAAAAAGATTGACGGCAAGGTGCGCTCAGTGCGCCTGAACACCCGCAAGAGCTGGACTTACGGCTATATCGAAGCCTCCATCAAACTCCCCGTGGGCAAAGGCACCTGGCCCGCATTCTGGATGATGCCCTCCCACTTCACCGGCTGGCCGAAAGACGGCGAGATCGACATTATGGAGGAGGTGGGCTACCATCCCAACTATTGCAGCGCTACCATCCATTGCAACCGCTACAACAACAGCGGGACTTCGATCGAACACGCCGAGAGGTATATCGCCACCGGCCAGACCGAATTCCATATCTACGGAATGGAATGGACGGCCGACTATATTACTTTCTATCAGGACAGGAAGGCCATCCTGACCTATCGCGACAATGGCGGAGGTCACGATTACTGGCCCTTCTACAAAGCGTTCTACATCATCCTCAACCTCGCCTGGGGTGGCGACTGGGGCGGCGCTCAGGGCGTCGACGAGTCGTGCCTGCCCACTGCGATGGAGGTGGACTGGGTGAGAGTGTTTCAGAAACTTTGATCCTCGTTCTCCCAAGGCTCGTTGAAGGGCTGGAGGAAAGGATTGTTTGTCCGCTCATCCGAAATCGATGAGGCTGGGCCGTGACCGGGGTAAATCTCCACGTCGCCGTCCAGTCCCATTATTTTATCCATCACGGAGACTATGAGTTGGTCGTAGTCTCCGCCGGGGAGGTCCGTGCGGCCGATCGTGCCCTGGAAGAGCGTGTCGCCGGTGAAGAGCGCTTTGTGCTCGCGCAGGTAGTAGCACGCCCCGCCCGGCGTATGCCCCGGTGTGGTGATAACCTCGAAGCTGAGGCCGGCGAGGTCCAGCTTCTGCCCGTCTTCAATCGGGGTGATGCCGAAATCGATTTCGTAGAAGATAGAGTCATCCTTGCCCATATAGACGGGGATCGCGTAGCGCACCTGCAGCGTCCCGACGCCGCCGATGTGGTCGGGATGGGCGTGGGTGAGAAGCACCGCCTTGGGCTTCAGGCCCTTCGAATCCAGGTAGGCCAGGAACTGGTCCAGCTCGCGTCCGGGCGTGCAGCCGGGGTCGACAATAACGGCCTCGGGAGCGTCGTCTAGGGTGAGGATATAGGCGTTCTCCTGATACGGGTTGAAGACGAAAGCGCGGATGTTCAGCATTTGTGGATAACTCTGTGTTGCTGAAAGCAAAAATAGCAAAACTTTCAGTAAATTTGTGAGATTGCAAACCACGGAGATTATATGCACATCGGAATAGCAGGAAACATCGGCTGCGGTAAAACCACTCTCACCCGCAAACTGGCCGAGTACTACGGTTGGACGCCCCGCTTCGAGTCCGTCACGTACAACCCCTATCTGGAAGATTATTATTCCGACATCCAGCGCTGGTCCTTCAACCTGGAAGTGTATTTCCTCGCCCAGCGTTTCAGGGATACCCTTGAGATCGCGAAGAACGAGGGCGTGATAATCCAGGACAGGACGATACTCGAAGGCGTACAGATATTCGTGCAGAACAATTACCGTATGGGCAATCTGTCCGACCGCGATTTCGCGACCTATATGGACCTTTTCGATCTGATGATGTCGCTCGTGAAATTGCCCGACCTTCTTATCTACATCCGCTCCAGTGTGCCGCATCTTGTCTCGCAGATTCAGAAAAGAGGCAGGGACTACGAGCAGGGCATAAGCCTGGAGTACCTTGGGGGACTGAACGAACTCTACGAAAAGTGGATAGGGGATTACAAGGGCCGCCTTCTGATTATCGACGGCGACGGGCTGGACTATGAAAACCGTCCGGAAGATTTTGCCCTCGTCACGGACAAAGTGGACGCGGAACTTTACGGACTTTTTAAATAGGGAAATAATCACTAACTTTGAGGACTTTTTAAAAGAGATAAATATGCATATAGCAATTGCGGGAAACATCGGAAGCGGTAAGACCACTCTTACCAAGATGCTTGCAGCACACTATGGCTGGACTCCCAAATTCGAATCCGTCGATTTCAACCCCTATCTGTCGGACTTCTACGAGGATATGGAACGCTGGTCGTTCAACCTCCAGATTTACTTCTTGAACAAGCGTTTCAAGGATGTGGTGGACATCAGCAGGACGGATGAAGTCATCATCCAGGACAGGACGATCTACGAAGACGCGAAGATCTTCGCCCCGAACCTGCACGATATGGGTTTGATGAGCACGAGGGATTTCGACAATTACTCCGATCTCTTCAACCTTATGATGTCGCTGGTGGGCAATCCGGATCTTATGATCTACCTCCGCTCCAGCATCCCGAACCTCGTGTCGCAGATCCAGAAGCGCGGCCGCGAGTACGAAAAGGGCATAAGAATTGATTACTTAACCGGACTGAATGAAAAATATGAAAACTGGATCAAGGACTATGACGGCAATCTCCTGATTGTCGATGCAGATAATATCAAGTTTGGAAACAATCCCGAAGATTTCGCAAAGATCACGGATATGATCGATGCGCAGATGTTCGGCCTTTTCTCGGCAAAAAAATAATTTTTAATCAGATATGGCAGAAAAAAGAATTACCATTATCGACTTCGTTGAGAAGTACACACACCAGTTCCCGAACAACGTCTACCTTCGTGAGAAAGTGGACGGAGAGTGGAAGGAAATCACCCAGGAGCAGACCCGCGAGACGGCTTACAAGATCGGCGCCGGCCTTATGGCCCTCGGCCTCGAGAAAGGCGACAAGATCGCCCTTCTTTCCGAAAGCCGCTCTATGTGGATTCTCGCAGAGCTCGGCGCAATGTATGCCGGCGCGACCGATATTCCCCTTTCGGTGAACCTTGGCAGCACGGCGGACATCGTCTTCCGCATCAAGCATTCTGAAAGCAAGTGGGTTCTCGTGTCCGCGAATCACCTTAACAGGATTCGTGAGGCCCTCCCCGAGTGCCCGGATATCAAGAAGGTTATCGTCTTCGACGACACCGCATTCTTCGTAGACGGCCTCAAGGAGCCTGAAATCAGGATGTCCGAGGTTATGAAGATGGGTGAAGAGTTCCTTAAGACCAACGAGAAGGCTTTCGTGAACCGTTATCAGTCCATCGGACCGGACGACTACGCGAATATCAGCTACACTTCCGGCACTACCGCAGACCCGAAGGGTATCCTTCTTACCCATCGTAACTACACCGCGAACGTTGCCCAGGGCTCGAGCGTCATCAACATCGGTGAGAACCACGTTATGCTCATCATCCTCCCTCTGGACCACTGCTTCGCACACGTTGCCGGTATGTACACTATGATGTCTTACGGCGGCAGCATCGCTTTCGTCCCTATCGGAAAGAACGCCCTCGCCACCCTCAAGAACATCCCTATGGCCATCAAGGAGACCAGGCCGCACGTTATGCTTTCAGTGCCTGCTCTCGCCCGTAACTTCAAGAAGAATATCGAGACCGGTATCAAGGCCAAGGGCAAGACCACTGAGAAGCTCTTCAACTTCGCAGTTAAGAACGCCATCAAGTACAACAAGGAATACTACAACCGCGGTACTGGCGGAACATTCTGGCGCAAGCCCCTCGTGTGGCTTTTCGACAAGATCCTCTTCAAGAAGGTCCGCGAGAGCTTCGGCGGCCGTATGCAGTTCTTCGTGGGCGGCGGCGCCCTGCTCGACATCGAGCTCCAGCGCTTCTTCTGCGCAGTGGGTATGCCTATGTTCCAGGGCTACGGTCTGACGGAGGCGACCCCTATCATCTGCGCGAACTCCCCGGGCCACGCCATCTTCGGTTCATCCGGACGTATCGTGAAGCCTATGGACTGCAAGATCTGCGACGACAAGGGCGAGGAAGTTCCTATCGGCACCAAGGGCGAGATCGTCATCCGTGGCGAGAACGTTATGGCCGGTTACTGGAAGAACCCGAAAGCCACCGCAGAAACCATCGTGGACAACTGGCTGCACACCGGCGATATGGGTTACATCTGCCCTTGGGACACCGACTTCCTTTATGTCGTCGGCCGCTTCAAGAGCCTGCTGATCTCCGCTGACGGTGAGAAGTACTCTCCGGAAGCATTTGAGGACAGCCTCCCTGAGGTCTCCAAGTATGTCGAGGCTGCAGTTCTTCATAACAACCAGAGCCCTTACACCATCTGCCTCATCGTCCCGAACAAGGACAACCTGGCCGAGTTCGTGAAGGCCCAGGGTCTCGATCCCAAGAGCCGCGAAGGTCGCGAGGCTATGCTTCTCAAGATCCAGGCTGAGATCGACACCTACAAGACCGGTGGCCCTCACGAATCCCTGTTCCCTGACCGCTGGCTTCCGACCGCAGTCGTCATCTGCGACGAAGCGTTCTCCATCGCCAACGGTATGATGAACAGTACGATGAAGATGGTCCGCCGCAAGGTGGAGGAGCACTACGCAGACCGTATGGAGTATGCGTACACTCCCGAAGGCCGTCCCATCGTGAACGAACAGAACCTCAAGGCTCTCGAGTAGAATTAATCTTAAATAACACATAACTATGGCTAATCTCGAAAAGAAACAGAACTACACCCCGGCCATCGTGGTGATGTTCGCATTGTTCTTTATGATCGCATTCGTGACGAACCTCGCAGGTTCGATGGGTGTGGTCGTCACCAATCAGTTCGGCGCATCGAAGGCTCTCTCGCAGCTCGGCACCCTCGCCAACTTTATCGCTTACGCGTGTATGGGTATCCCTGCAGGTTTGATCCTGCGCCGCAAGGGATATAAGTTCACCGCTCTGACCGCAGTTATCGTCGGTCTTGTCGGTGTGGCGATTCAGCTCGTTTCCGGCCCTGCCGAGAGCTTCTTCGTCTATGTCCTCGGTGCTTTCGTCGCCGGTTTCTCGATGTGTATGCTTAACATCGTCGTGAACCCTATGCTGAACACCCTCGGCGGCGGCGGAAACAAAGGCAACCAGTTGATCCAGTGGGGCGGTTCCTGCAACAGCATCGGTGGAACTCTGGCCCCGATTCTCGTTGGTTGGCTCGTCGGCGGTTCGATCGCTGACGCGACCGTGGCCAAGGCAATGCCCGTGATGATCATCGCTATGGCGATTTTCGCTATCGCTTATCTTGTCATCAAGTTGACGAACATCCCTGAGCCTCATATGGAAACCCCCGAGGAGAAGGCAGCGCGCCTCGCAGGCGGCAAGGAGAAGGACCCTCACAGCCCGCTTTCCTTCCGTCACTTCGTGCTCGGCGCAATCGCCATCTTCTTCTATGTCGGTATCGAGGTGGGTATTCCGAACACTGCGAACGTACACTTCAGCTCGCTGCCTAACGTAGGTCCGGCCATCACCGGTACTATGATCGGCGCGTACTGGTTCTGTATGCTCATCGGCCGTCTGATCGGCGCTCCCGTCAGCTCGAAGGTGAGCAGCAAGGCTATGCTCGGAGTGATGTCTTCCGTGGCCATAGTATTCCTCATCTGCGCGATCTTCGTTCCCGAGAGCATTCAGATTACTCTCGGCAAGAACGTGTTCCCGCTTTCGCTCGGCTTCCTCGTGCTCTGCGGTCTTTGCACCTCGATTATGTGGGGGTCGATCTTCAACCTCGCGGTTGAGGGACTCGGCAAGTACACAGCAGCCGCTTCCGGTATCTTTATGACCCTGGTTTGCGGCGGCGGTATCATCCCGTTCCTGCAGAACCTCCTGGCCGACAAGATCGGTTCGATGCAGAGCTACTGGCTCATCATCGGCTGCCTCGCATTCCTCGTTTACTACGCGGTTGCGGGCCACAAGAATGTCAATAAGGACATCAAGGTCGACTAAGCTATGGAGAAGAATTTCGTAGTCGGTGTCGATGTGGGAGGTCAGACCTCCAAGATCGGCGTTGTGGATATCCACGGAACTGTTCTCGAACAGACCGTTATCCGTACTGACAACGACGAAGATCCCCAGGCTTTCGTCGATGTGCTTGCGGCGGCAATCAAAGAACTTATCGTAAAATCCGGTAAGGAAGGCCAGATCCGCGGAATCGGTGTCGGCGCTCCCAACGGCAATTACTACACGGGAGATATTGCCTTTGCACCCAATCTCGTGTGGGCGGCGAAGAGTTCTGTGCCTTTCGCAAAGATGCTCTCGAAGGCTCTGGACGGCCTGAAGGTCGCTCTCACCAACGACGCGAATGCCGCGGCTGTGGGTGAGATGACCTATGGCGCCGCCAAGGGTATGAAGGACTTTATTATGATTACCCTCGGAACGGGCGTGGGCAGCGGTATCGTCATCGGCGGTAACGTGGTCTACGGCCACGACGGTTTCGCGGGCGAGCTGGGCCACACCGCGGCTGTGCGTCACAACGGACGCCTCTGCGGCTGCGGCAAGTCCGGCTGCCTTGAGGCCTATTGCTCCGCTATGGGTGTGGCCCGTACGGCCCGCGAGTGGCTCGAGATGGATCCCGAAAGGCCCAGCGTTCTCCGTGATGTGGAGAATATCACTTCCAAGGACGTTTATGAAGCGGCCACCAACGGAGACGCAATCGCGAAAGAGATTTTCGATTACACCGGACGCATACTCGGAGCTTCTCTGGCAGACTTCGTGGAGTTCTCCGCACCCGAGGCCATCGTCCTCTTCGGAGGCCTTGCCCGCGCGAAGGAGTTCATCTACCAGCCTACCTATGACTCCCTGAATGAGAATGTCCTTCCTCTTTGGAGGAACAAAGTCAAGCTCCTGTTCTCCAAGCTTCCGGCCTCGGACGCCGCTATCCTCGGCGCCTCGGCCCTTGCCTGGGAACTTTAATGAAACAAATTATTACTAATAATATGAAAATCAACAAATGGTTTATGGCCCTTGCAATGGGCCTTGCAGTAGTGGCCTGCGCTCCCAAGGGAGAGGCAGAAGCAGAGGGAGAAGATGTGGATCAGGCTCCCGTAGAGAAGACAGCAAAAGATTTCGTTCCCAGCCGTCAGACTGTGAAGGACGTGAGCTACCTCGTGGGTATCAACTTCGGTTCCTTCATCAAGGGATACAACTTCGGAGATCTCGACTATGCCCAGATTCGCAAGGGTATGGAAGATTTCATCAACGCCAAGGGCAACCAGCGCGACGAGAACTTCACGGATCAGTTCCGCGTGGATCCCAACAAGATGAACGAGCTCTTCAATAATTATCTCTCCGACAGGCGCAACTTCGCGCTGTACACCAACAGGGAGAAGGAGGAGAAGTTCCTTGCTGCGAATGCAAAGAAGTCGGGAGTCGAAGTTTCCGCTTCCGGTCTCCAGTACAAGATCATCTCCGAGGGTAACGAAGTGAAGCCCGCGGACAAAGACACCATCTGGGTCAGGTATCAGGGTAAGCTCCTCGATGGAACTGTCTTCGATGAGACCAAGCCCGAGGCAGATGCCGCGAAGCTCTTTATGCATCGCGTTGTCAAGGGTTGGCAGGAAGGCCTCGCCCTCATCGGCGAAGGCGGTGAGATCGAGCTCTACGTTCCCGCCAAGCTCGGCTACGGCGACAACGGCCAGCCTCAGGGCGGCATCGAGCCCGGCGCCACCCTCATCTTCAACGTCACCCTCGAAAAGGTTGGCAAGAGAGTAGAGTAATCTTCTTTAAGAAAGTGACCCCCGGCCTCGACCGGGGGTCTTTTTTTGTGCCCGCCCATCCTCTTTCGGCGCCATATTGGCCTGTTTTGGCGCCGATTTGTTTGCTCGACCCTCTTTCGGCGCTATTTTGGCCTGTTTTGGCGCCGATTGGGCGTCGGACAGGCCAACATTCGCTTTGCTCATAACTCGCTATCGACGGACACCTCGCGCACTTAGTGAAATAGATTACTTCCATTTTTGATAAAAAAGAATCGTCTTTGCCATTTCTTTGTTAACTTCGTAGTATGATTTATCAGTTCCGTGTCACTCTGCCCGGTATCAAGGGCTTTTACAGAATCTACAAAGTAAATTCCGTAAACTCGTTGTATAGCTTCCACAAGCAGATGCAGGCCGACCTGGAATTCCCCGCCGACCAGCCCATTCTTTTCAAGGCGATGTCCGGCGAAGATGTCCTTGCGCGTTATGCGCTGGTCAATCTGGGTTACGGTGTAGTGGATGAAGTTCCAGTCAGCAGGGCAATCAAAGCTGGTGCGGACCATTTCGAGTACTTCTACGACACGAAAGCGAAGAAGAAAGTCATCATCACCCTCGAGGGCGAGGAACCCGGAAATTCCGTCACCACCCCTACTATGATGAACGACCTGAAAGGTCCCCTCCCGATAGAATTCGAGAACGGCTATGTCGCCTTCGAAGATCTCCCTCAGGAAAAGCGCCATCTTCCCGGCGAAAAGAATCCGCTCGATATGCTCCTCGGCGGAGATGAAGACGACGATGACGACGAAGATCTCGACGATGAGGACGAAGAGGATGAAGAGGACGATGAAACTGAGGAAGTATTCGATTCCGAAGAGATGTAATCACATACAGAAATGCATAAACTTGTTACCATTTGTGTAGCGGCGCTGCTTTCAGTGTGCAGCCTTTCGGCACAGAATTTCGTTCATTATCATTGGTTTGACGGCGAGAACGCAACCGTCCCGGCAGGCACTAAAGGCCGCGTGGTCTTTATCGGCGACTCGATAACCGAAGGCTGGGGCGTGAAGGGAACGCCCGGATTCTTCGACAACGACAAAATGGTCGAGCGCGGCATCAGCGGCGAAGTCACCGCACAAATGGTTCTCCGTTTCAGGCGCGATGTCATCGACCTCAAGCCCAAGACCGTTGTCATTCTCTGCGGCTGCAACGACATAGCTCTGAATCAGGGAGATTACAATGAAGATTACACCTTCGGAAACATAGTAACGATGATCGAGCTCGCAAAGGCGAACAAGATTCGTCCCATCCTCTGCTCGGTCCTTCCTGCCGCCGGCTTCCCCTGGCGCCCCGAGGTCACCGACTCCGCCGAGAAAGTCGCAAGCCTCAACGCCCGCCTCGAAGCCTACGCGAAGAAGAACCACATCAAGTGGGTCGACTACTTCTCCGCAATGCTCGCCCCCGACGGCCGTTCCCTGAATCCAGACTACACCAACGACGGCATCCATCCCACCCTCCCCGGTTACGAGGTGATGGAAGCCATCATCAAGAAAGCGCTGTAAAAACGCTATTCGGTTGCCGTTCTTGTCTCCCTCGGCTCAGCCCCTTCGGGCCTTGGACTTACATTGAACTTCTAAAACGATTTTTCTGTCAGCGTGCATACCCTCGGCAAAGTAGCCGAGGGTATGTGCGTTTTGGGGGTGTTTTTGCACATACCCTCAGAAAAACCGGTATAATGGACATTTTCGGTTGGTGAGACCGGGTATAACCTTCTGAAATATAAACGATTACGCCTATTTTTATGGAATCGGTTCCATAAAAATAGTGATATGACCAAACAACAGAAGCGATTTCGTTGCCCCCAATGTGGTTCTTTAAGCATTATTTTGTGGGGGAAAAG
>JAGAAF010000011.1 GCA_017615435.1 Bacteroidales bacterium | reverse complement strand
GCAAGCGCGTCGGCATCCAGGTCGACCTGCGGGTTCTCGCCCAGCAGGTCGCGACCGAGCACGGTCGCATCGAGCGTGAGCCCCAGCGCTTTGAGGCTGAAACCAGTCAGGTCTGCATCCAGCACGTTCTCCTTGGAGTTAGCGCCCTTGAGGTTAAACTCCAGCGAGCCGTCCTTCACCAGATCAGCAAAATACAGATGAGTGTCCGCCAGTGTGAAATCCGCCCTGAAATGCGGCAGATTCAGCGGCTCGGGATCCTTCTCCTCCTTCGGACCCGAAGGCTTCAGCAGAGAAGTATCGGAAGGCACGACATTCGCGTAAAGCCCGAATATACCCGCGTCGTGCAAATCGAGACATCCGTCCTTGATCAAAGACCACAGGTTCAACTTTGCCTGAACGCGGTCTATTGCCAGCACGGTATCCTGAGTGACGGGCCTTGTCAGCGAAGTGTTAAAAATGTAAAGAGAAAAGTCCGGGAGTGTCGTCAATAACTTTACACGTATCTTGTCAACCCGCACTTTACCTTCGAGTACGGGTTCAGTGTACTTGGTTATCAACTTATCCTTTACACGGGTGTAAAGCACAGTGTGCACCGCGCTCATAATAAGCACAATGAGCGCGGCGAGCACAATAAGTATGATCTTCCACCACTTTCCTTTACGCTTCATCTTTCGTGAGAACTACAAGGTCTTCACAAAGATAAATAATTTAGAACAGTTTTTTATCCACCGGAACTTCTCCTGCACGGACCATTGGGGCCAAGGCGGGATACTTCTTTCCCGACTTGGTGACAGCCTTGTTGTAGAGAGCCTCCCAGTCGTTTGCGGGATCTTTCTGCAAAAGTTTGTTCAGATACCCGGAGGCCTTTTGTCCGTCTCCGAGACGCGCGTAAAGGACTGCATCCAGCCAATCTTCGGTCCTCTCGTCCACGAGGTCGTCATACGGTCTTCCCACTCCCAGGGACATAGGCCACTGACGGGCCTGATTCACTTTGGCAAGCGCGGCTTTGATATTGCCCTTATCGGCAAGCGCGGCAGCAAGTTGGAGTTTTACGTTGCGGTAAAGCACACGGCTTCCACTCTGTCCCTCGAAGGGAAGAATGCGGATGTTGTCCAACACTTTTTCCGCAGTGGCATAATCACCGGCGGCGATGAGAGACTTCGCATAGGTGTCTCCGATATGGAAATTGTCCTTGTGCTTGTTGTAGTACTTGCCCGTGAGTTCTATGGCCTTGGCATAGTTGCCTTCGTCGTAGTACTTTTTCGCCAGATTGTTGCGGAATCTCCACTGATTGCGGTCAAGATCGTAGGCCTTCTGAAGGTCCGCACGGTTTCCGCTAAGCGTTGCGCGGTAAGCATAATACTGGGCGTAAGGCACGTTTTCATCGACCATCAGGGACTTGGCTGTCTCCTTGTCTCCCAGAGAATCCATCAGCATCGCGAGAAGGTACTTGCTCTTCCAGGTACCGCCGTTGTCCACCGCCCATCCTAGCACTTCCGCAGAAAGTTCCCTGGACGGGAAGACATAGTCCATACTCTCTTTTTCTGCGGAGCCTATAAGGGATGTGTCACCCTTGAAATATGCTCTCCACAGACCAATCAGGATGTCGTTGTCCGGAGATGCTTCCAAGACCGCAAGAGCCTTGTCATCAAGACCGAGTGAATGGTAGAAGCAGGCATACTCGTAGTAATTCTGCCCCTTGAGTTCCTCCTGGATCGTCGCGCTCATCGCTTCTTTCGAAAGAGCGCCTGCAAGCATTTTCTCCATATCGGGGAAATGGCACAGAGGATCGATTCCGGATATGCTCTCAAGAATAACAGGATCGGGATCTATCTGATAAAGAATCTGATAGGCGGAAATGTTGTTCGCGTTGCCGATCAGGCTCTTACGGGCATACTCCTCAGCAATCTCCTTCTCACCAAGTTTGAAGTTGATGGCGGCCAGACGAGTGTAGGCGGCGCTTCTGAGTTCAGGAGTAAGGGCGGCGAGTTCCAGGCGGTCCATTGCGTCGTAGACCTTGCCAATGCGAAGCGCGACAAGTCCGCTGTTGTAGTTCGCCTGCGGATTGTATTCGTCTATCGCAAGGATCTTGTTCCAGCACTCGTAGGCCTCGGCATCCTTGAGCCTGCGGGCAAGGAGCAGGCCCTTGATATTGAGCGCGCTCACGAGCGATGGATTCAGCTCAAGCGCCCTGTCGACCTTCACCTCGGCAGCCGGATACTCCCTCATACCATAGAGGTACTCCGCCCATACGGCCTGTCCCTCGGCGCTCTGCAGACTGAACTGGGAATTGATCTGGTGCGGGCGGTCAGTGATCTGCTGATCGGACGAATAGATACGACGCCCGGCCACGGTGATGGTGGCGGGAGCTGCGGAAAGGCTGTATGAAGCCTTGAAAGGCTCGGCCGGCTTAAGGGAACAATCCGATGCGGCCATAACCTTGCCCTCAGCATCCAGGATTTCAAGTTTCCCGCTGAGGTTCTGAAGCGGATAGACGGAAATCTCATACTTCCCTGCGTCACCTTCCACATTCACTACGGCGCGAAGTGTCATATCCGAGACATTTCCGATCCCAGCAAAAGGAAGCCAATACTCACTCCAAGAATCCGACCCGTAAGGAACGAACAGGAACTGCTTGTAGGGAGTCTCCACACTGGACATATCGTTCTGGTTGAACAGCCTTCCGGACTGAAGCTCTATGTACTGGGGACGCCCGTCGGTCAGAAGGTCCACCCAGATACTTCCCTGCTCCGACTGCGCCCAACTGAAATACTTACGGCCGAGTTTTTCGTCCCTGAGGGCATAGTGCAGCATACCGAAATCACCGGTGGGATAATAAATGCCGAAATAGCCCTTGTGCGAGCCGCCGGGATGGAAAGACTTGTCCATTCCGAAACGCTGCTCGCTATAGTTGCGAAGGTCACGACCTCCGTCATAGGGGAAGGGGCTGGTTTTTCCGTTATGACCGATCGTGTAGTCAGCCGGGAAAATAATCTGCATATCGTCGGTGGCGGTCACGCCGGAGTTGGCCCAGGTGTAGTAAGGCTGGTACTCTCCGGAATAATTGTGCCAGAAGGATGAAGTCCTGACCCACACCGCGTCCTTGGGAAGGTTTATTTCCACGGTCCAGCGGCTGCCGGACAGGAGTTCGGTAACGCCTATGTAGCAACTCACGCTGCCGTCCGCATTCGTCTCCGTCTTCCAGTCCACGGGGTGCGCTGTGGACGGAGCGTGACCTATCACACCGTAGTTGAACTCTATTCCGCCGCTGGTCCAAGGGCCGCGAAGGGAGATTTCCCTGAACTTCACGACATCGTTGTCGTAAAAGAGTTCGTTCCCCTGCTTTTTGTTGTAGACAGACCATATCTTACCGCCTATCTCGGGGAAAATCTTCACGCGAAGATACTCGTTCTCCAGGACCACCATCTTCCACGTCCGGTCCACCGGATTGAAAGAGAAGTTGTTGAACCTGGTGTAGGGATATACCCTGTCGGTCCTTGCCACAGGATCCGGATCGGAATAATTATAAGTTCGCATCACCGTGTCTTTCACCGTCACGGTCTGTGCCGCTGCGCCCAGGCAGACAAGCAGCAGCGCGAATGCAGTCAGGTACTTTTTCATATGGTTATTTCTTTACATAATCACGCAGATACTCCGCATAGCGGTCTATGCAGTAGGGATACCCGAACTTCTCCACATATTTTGCGCTTATGTAGGAAGTGTAGGTGGTGATGTTTCGTATGCCGTAGGAGGCATAAGTCTTTATGTCGTCCTCGAACATCTGCTGGTTCCAGTAGACTTCCTGAAGATTGGATTCGTCCCAGTTGCTGAAGAGGGAGCAGTCCAGCCAGTACTCGAGCACCTGAGCGGTCTGCACGGGGAAAACCTTCAGGTTGTCCGACAAGGCTTTGAGGTACTGGCCGTGCGTGCGGCCATCCTTCCCCGAAGCGAAGGTGTCGGAAAGCGGATGGTAGTGGTCGCGGTCAATGGGCGCGAACTCAAGGAATATGCCTTCCGCCGGCTTGGTCTTCTTCGGCGCCTCCACCGTATTGAAATACGCCAGATGCGCGAGGGTGGCGTCTGGGTTGACGTCCCGTAGCCCCTCGATTATCGCATTCTCAAAAATGAGGGCCTGGTCCGCCGGATTGAGGTCTTTGCACTTCGAGCAGTGACAGATATCGCCTCCGTCGTCCAGCCAGCAATAATACTTGTTGTTTGTGGAGCGGTAGTGTTCAGCTATATAATGGGCGCGCTGACGTATGGTGTCCAGGGCGGCCGGACAAGAAGGGCAGCCGTTCACGTCATTGACGCGGATACCATTGTCGTTCATCCTGTAGTAATCGTTGAAATTAGTCCCGTCCGCATCCACGCCCCTGTTATAGAGGTCGCGAGGCAGCAACCATCCAAGCATATGTTCTTCGAACTCGATATCGATGCCGTTCCTGGCGCACTCGCCGGTGTAGGCCTTCCAGACGTCGGAACGCATATCGGCGTTGTAGATGCTGAAGCAGTTGATGCCGGTGCGCTTGGCTATGTCTATATAGTCAAGTTTCGAGCGCTTCGACACATCCGTCCAGCAGCAGATGATGCCGATCATCTTGAACCACTTCTCACCGGAATCCGGATCGTATCCAGGATCGCCGCCGGGATCCGGTGTATCCGGTTCATCCGGCTTGAACATATCTTCCCATCCATTCCGTGCGGAGTTGTCGTCTTCCTTCGGAGTGCACGCGGGTAGTAGCAATATGAGCAGCGACAGTACTGAAAGGAAACGTTTCATACTTATTTCTTGGGACGGTAATCCCTGAGAGATTTTCCGTAGTATTTCACGAAGGAAATATCCCCGTAAGTCTTTACATAATAATCGTCAATCCAGGCGCCGTAACAGGTTATGTTCCGGATACCGAGGGAAGCATAGAGTTCGAGGTCGGCATCAAACACTTCCTTGCTCCAGCGCACAGGCTTCTGGGGCTTGGTCCACATACTGAAGAGCGAATCGTCCAGCCAGTATTCCAGAATCTGCGCATTCTCGGCGCCGAACCACGCCAGATTGTCTTTGAGCATCTGCAGATACTCTCCGTTGCACCAGCGCGGGCGGTCCACCCAACGGGCGGTGCTGTCCGTAAGCGGCCTTTCGTGGCAGCGGTCGATAGGAGCATACTCCAGGAAAATGCCTTCCGCAGGCTTCACGCAAGTGGGGGCGGGAGAAGTCTTGTCATAAGCGAGATGAGCAAGCATAGCCTCGGGGTCCACTTCGCGGAGGCCCTTGATCATAGCGTTCTCGAACAGCAGTCCCTGATCCGCGAGATTCATCTTCTCACACTCCGGGCAATGGCATTTGTCTCCGCCGTCGTTCAGCCAGAAGTAATACTTGTGGTTGCTAGGGCGATACTTTGCCTCCATCTTCTTCACGTTCTCATACACCACCTGCAGGGCTCCCGGGGAAGACGGGCAGCCGTTGTAGTCCGGCACCCTTTCTCCCTTCTCGTTCATACGGAAGTATTCCGGATGCTCGGCGAAAAGTTCGCGAGGAAGCATCCACGTCATACCGTGTTCCTCGTATTCGAAGTCTATGCCCATATCGATTATCTTCTGCTTGAGTTCATAGTACTCCGGGCTCTGATAGTCCTTACCGAAGACGCTTATGGTGTTCATCCCGGTCTCTTTCATCATACCCAGCCAGTCGATAATGGAAGGGTCGGCAGTAACGTCGTCCCAAGCAACGCAGATTCCGCGAAGTTGGAAATAAGGCTCGCTATTCTTCTTCCCCTGTCCGCAAGAGAACAGGAGAAGACTCGCGACCATCATAATCATCAAATGTTTAACTCGCATCATATTCGGGCATATTAATTAAAGCCATATCAACCCTGTTGCTGCCATTGCCCATAGGAGCAAGGCCGTAGCAGGCCCATCCACCGTTTCCGTTCATAACCTTGACACCCACCTGTGCCTGCAGGTTCACCAGTTCGAAGAACTTTCTGTCTATCTGAATTTCTATACGGCCGACGCCGTCCGGGCCAAGAACGCCGACGCCATACATCTCATCCGAGCCGTAAGTGCCCGTGATGTTTTCCAGATGCCAGATTGTATCTCCATCATTACCGGTGTACTTGTAGGCCCCGTAAGTGAAGTCTATGTAGTCCTGACCTTCGTGCACATTGGACATCTCAAAATACCAACTGAGTCCCGAATCCACATAAGGCAGGGTAGGTGTATCGTTGTCCGTAGACGTGAGCTTACCGCCGGTAGCATAACTTCCGTCGGTATCCAGGAAGATATCTATCGGCATAGGGAACATATTGAAGTTCTCCGGCGAAGGCTCGACTATCTCGAAGTAGATGTACAGTTTTCGGGAAGAAGCCGCAAGTTTGAGGGTACGGATGCCTATGTAGTCGGCATCTGCCGGCGTAGGCCACTCCAAAGCGCCCGCCCAGTCTTCGAACTCCCCGTCAATAGTGACTACCGAACCGAAAGGATAATTAAGGTTGATCGTGACGCTTGATGTCCTGCCGGGGATGCAGCCGTCAGTGGACGCTATCTCAATAATGACTGGATATGATCCCGCCTTGATGTCGTCGGGCACGGTCACAGTCACGGTGACATCCTTGCTTGTTTCTCCTGCAGGAATCGTTACACTTTCAGGGAAAGTTGCTTCAGCCTCGGAAGCAGGGTCGAGCGCAAGGGTTACCGTGGCATCCTTATTAGAGGCTTTTGCCAGTGCCAGGGTGAGTTTTGCTTCACGCGAAGCCGCAAACTGGGCGTCAGCATAGATGGTGACTTCCGGGACGTACACGTAAGAGAGATTGATAAAAGCTGTGGAAGGTTCTCCGACATCCGCTCCGGTTGCGGAATTGATCTTGAGCGCAAACTGGTATTCGCCCTCCTTCACGCCCATCACGTCCGCCTTTACCTGCACCGTAGCAGTCGTTTCGCCGGCGGCGATGGTTACCTGCCTGTCGAAATCGGCCGGAATACGCGTTTTACCTTCCTCGACGGTGCCGTTGCCTAGCTTCACTGTCACATCCGATTTGGAAACACCGGACAGTGTGAGGGTGGCGATTGCTATATGTGACTGATTGAACGACGCCTCAGCGGTGAGCGAAACGCTTACCGTATTGCCGCTGGGGCCAGGTCCTACCTGCTCCTTCTGCTCTCCTCCCTGCTCATCTGCCGGATCGCTGCACCCGGACACGACGCCGCACAGGAGTGCGCAAACAATCAAAAGATATCTTTTCATATTATTGGTTTTTACTGATTCCAACCAGGATTCTGCTCAAGAAGCCTGTTCTTGTCTATTTCTCCCTGCGGGATAGGGAAAAGGTAACTCTTCTCGGGATCGAACACACGGTTCTGGAAGACCGGATAACTGATGTGGCCGGCGTCGTCGATATGGACTTTGTGCACCGGACCGACGTCGACGTATTCCGCAATCTTCCATCTGCGCACATCCCAGAAGCGGTGGTTTTCGAAACATAACTCCACCTTGCGTTCGTGACGGATTCTCTCACGCATCTGATCCTGGGTAAGGCCCTCGGGCAGTTCTTTTACCTTCGCCCTGCGCCTGATGGTGTTCACCAGTTCGTACACGCGGGAGGTAGGGCCTTCAGTTTCATTAAGGGCCTCCGCATAATTCAGGTAGAGTTCGGCTGTACGCATTATCGCGAAGCGGCGGTAGGTTTCTCCGGCATCCGTGTAAAGGTTGTGATTGAGTTCAACATACTTCTTGTTGAAGTAGTTGGTTCTCGTCACGGGGCCGTAGTTGAGATTGTCCTTACCATTCTCCGATATGTCGATCGCACGTCCCTGCAGTTGCATTCCGTGCGTCAGGATAACGCAGTAGAACCTGTCTTCGCGACCGTCCCACGGGTGAAGAGGATCGTAGTCGGTGGCGAGGGGATTGATGATCTGATTGTTGTTCTCGTCGTAGCCAAGTACTGGAATCTCTCCGGAATTCTTCATCTCGAAGCAATCCACGAACTCTTGAAGAGGTCCGTCCACATTGAATGCGCCGTAGCCCAGAGGTAAAGCGTACACATCCCACCAGTGGCATTCCATATGCTCTGAATTCTTCACCCAGATAACCTCGGGCTCCTGAGCAGAAGTCACCTTGTTGAACAGGTCAGCATAAGTAAGGGACAACTGGTGTCCGTTATCGAGAGCCATATTGAACGCCATACGGCAGTAGTCCGCCGCGTCTTCCCAGCGCTCCATATCGTTATCCGGATTCCAGAACTTACTTGCCCAGTACAGTTTCACCTGAGACTGAACGATTGTGCAGATAAGGGAAGTCATACGCCCGAAATCTCCGTCTTTATGCTTGACGGGGAGGTACTTCTTGGCTTCTTCCATATCGTCCATCACCTGCTCCAGCGTCTCTTCCGCGGTGGCGCGCTTGATTCCTTTGGTGGATTCCACGTTGCCGGGATCCAGGACCTTGTTGATGATTGGAACTCCGCCCCACTGTTTGAAGAGCAGCCAGTAGTAGTAACCTCTCAGGGCATATGCTTCGCCGAGTAGTCTGGTACGCCTCGAGGAAGGAGCTCCGTTGGAGATCTCCTCAGGGACAAGATGATAATTCTCGATGAACATATTGCACCTGCGGATGCATCCGTAGTAGTCGCTCCAGTTCCTCTCCATAGGCATTCGGTTCGGACTCCAACTGCCTATGTTGATATCGAACGGACACGCCTGATAGTCGTATCCCTGCTGGAAACCTCCCTCGTCCGTGGCGTCGCCAAGTTTGTAGCGACCCGTCAGATCTTCGGTCGGGTACTGGTAATCAGGCAGGAAAATATACGCGTTGTTGAGATATTTCTCCGCCGTCTCAATGTTTGAGAACAGTTCCTCCTTGGTGAGGTTATCACCGGGCGCCCTATCGAGGAAATCCTTTTCGCAAGACACCAGACAAGCTCCCAACAGGAGGATTATCATATAAATGTATATTCTTTTCATAGTTGTCTTCATTTAGAGGTCCACACGTACGCCCATATTGATTACCCTCTGCAGGGGGTAAGGAAGAGTTCCCGTTCCCGCCGCTTCAGGGTCGCGGTCTTTAAGCCACATCGTATCCCAGATAGCCACGTTCTGGGCGTTGAGATAGATGCGTAAAGCGTCTATTCCAGCCTTCTTAAGGTGGCGGGAGGGGACTTTGTAGCCAAGTTCAACATTGCGAAGTTTCAGATAATCCGTCTTCATAAGGTTGAAGTCGTTGAGTTCGTTGTTGTTGGACGAGTTGTGCGCCACCGGCAGTATCGCGTTCGTATTTGACGGAGTCCAGCGCTTGAGGTTGATAATACTGGATTCGTAGACCCAGAGGCGGGCGGTACTGCCAAGAGCACCGCTCAGCATCACGCTGAAGTCTAAGTTTTTGTAGTTGAAGCCCATCGAAAGGCCACCGGTAAACACCGGCACGGAGAAACATTTAATCGGGATACGGTCATTCGAATCGATTTTACCGTCTTTGTTGGTATCCTGATACTTGATGTCTCCCGGGATCAGTTTCGTACCCAGGTTCTGGGTGGGACTGTTATCTATGTCATCCTGACTCTGGAACAAGCCGATGGCGTGATAACCGAGAGAGTAACCGATTTCGTAGCCGCGGAGGTCCTGATAGTCGTACTTAGGCTCCGGCTGGTCGTTCTCGAGAACTTTATTCTTGGCCCACGTTCCCTGAAGGTTCGCGAACATAGAGAAGTCCCTGCTGAACTGCTGGTTATAGCGAATCTCGAACTCGAAACCGTGGTTGAACACTTTACCGGAGTTACGGGGAGCGATGGTCTCGATACCCACATACTTCGGCACGCTTGCCGCCTCGGAAAGGATGTTGTCTCGCATTTCGCGGAAATAGTCCACCGTGAGGTTCAGCTTGTTGCCGCCGAAAAGCGACACGTCCACACCTGCATTCATCTTACGGGACACTTCCCACGTGACATATTCATTTCCTACGCGGGTCTCATTGTATCCTCCGGCCGAAGATGTTCCACTGGTGGAAAGGCCGAAATAATAACCGCTGGAATACATATATCCCATTCCGCCGCCAGGTCCGTATTCTGAGATGAAGAGGAATCGGGATCCGCCGATTTGGTCGTTTCCTACCGTTCCGTAAGAGCCTCTAATCTTAAGTATCTTCAGCCAATCGGGCATAGACACCCAAGGCTCGTCGCTCAGCACCCAACCTACCGAGAAGGACGGGAACAAGCCGTATCTCCTGCCGGGAGGGAAGTTTTCCGATCCGTTATATCCGAGGTTGAATTCTCCGAAATAGCGCTTCGCATAATTGTATGTCGCACGTGCGCTTATACCCTGGTAGGCATACATATATTCGGAACTCTGAAGGTTCTTCAAAGTCCGGTTGGCGAGGACCTGGGCATTCACTTGATGCTGATCCCACGTGCGGTCGTAGTTGAGACGGACGTCGTAGTAGGAATAGCGCTCCACATAAGTGCCCGTGCTGGCCGCGAGACGTCCTTCTGTGGTGTAATCCTGGTACACGGGGTTGCCGTCAGTGTCCAGGCCTCTGTACCATTTCTGTTCAAACTCCTGACTCCAATATCTGTTCAGGTTGGCTGTGTTCTCGAAGCTGAAGAAGCCCTGCAAAGTGAGTCCTTTAAGCAGAAAATCAAGATCGTATTTCGCCGACACTGTGCCGTAAAGCACATTGGAGCCGTTGTTGTAGTAACCGCTTCGAGTAAGCACACCGTAAGGGTTGCCCGGGTGCGAAGGGTTCACCAGACCGGAACCGGCTGCAAGCGAACCGTCAGGATTGAAGACAGCCTGCGAAGCGGGGAGACGGTTTGTGATCTGGCCAAAGATATACGAGAAACTCTGGCTGGGGCCGACTCTTGTCTCCAGGCGGGCAGCCATATCGATACGCACGTTCATCCTCCTTGTCACCTGGACATCCAGGTTGGAGCGGAAATTCACGCGGTCATATTTTGCCTTCACTCCGTAGTTGGACTCGAATTCATCCTCGTGGTTAAGGAGAGTGCCCTGACGGACATAACTACCGGAAATGAAGTAATTCACTTTGAATTTTTTGCCGGTGGAGCCGGAAACATTGACATTGTACTGCTGTTGCCACGAGTGCTTCTTCAGCACCACGTCAAACCAGTTGGTGCTAGGGTACATATAAGGGTCGGACCCCGTTCTGAGCGCCTCGATGACCTCGTCGCTGTACGTAAGCGGCTGTCCGTTGTTGTAGTCCAGGGCCCTGTTGTAGAGAGCCTGGTCGTAGGAGGACATAATCTGCGGAAGCCTGATGGGCTGCTGCAGAGCCTGCTGGATGTTCACGGAGATACGCGGCTGCTCTTCCCCGCCGCCCCTTCTGGTGGTAAGGACCACGACGCCGTTCGCGCCCTGGATACCGTACAAGGATGAAGATGCAGCGTCCTTCAGGATGGTGATCGACTCCACTTCATTGGGGTCTATCATATCGAGATCGGCCTTGTTTCTGGGCAAACCGTCGATGACCACCAGAGGCGTACTCGTTCCGTAGGTTCCCAAGCCCCTGATGTAGAGAGTCGCCGCATCTGCGCCCGGTTCGCCGGAATACTGCACGGTCATAAGGCCTGGGAGTTTGCCTGCGAGGGCGTTGGAGATGTTGGCGACAGGACTCTGCACAAGTTCCTGAGTCTGAATGATTGAGACGGCGCCCGTGATCGAGCGTTTGGTCTGGCGGTTGTTCATACCCACCACGACCACCTCGTCCAGCTCATTGACCTCGTCCTCAAGGACTATGTCCACCGTCTGTTTCCCGCGTACGATGTTTATCGTCTGGGCTTTGTAGCCGAGCACCGACACGGACATAGTGTCGTAGTCGCCGCTGAAGGTCAGTGAATAATGGCCACCCGGATCGCTTATGGCAGAAATCTCGGTACCGTTTATCCACACGACCGCTCCGGCGACGGGAGCGCCCGCCTTATCCGTGATGGTTCCCTTAACATCTGTCACTGTCTGCGCGCCAAGGTTCAAGCCAGCAGTAAGCAACAGAAAAACCAGAATCGCTCTTAATGTTTTGTTTCCGGTCATTGTATTTAGTGTTATTAATAAGAATCTTATTCTTTTCGGAAATCCCTGAGTCCGTCCGCATACTCGATAAGGAAGCTCGGAGAACCGAACTTCTTGACGTATGACGGACCCACATAGGCACAATAACAGGTGATGTGCCGGATTCCGTATTTTGCATAAGTCTTAAGGTCGTCCTGGAATATTTTATTATTCCACGGAACGGGCTTAAGATTGGAGGGATTCCATCCGCTGAAAAGCGAATCGTCCATCCAGTATTCGAGAACCTGAGCGGTCTCTTTAGGGAATACCTTCAGGTTTTCCTGAAGCGCCCTGAGGTATTTGGCGTGTGTCCATCCGCTGTTACCCTCCACCCAAGTCTCCGAAAGGGGATGAGACCAGTCACGATGGAACGGAGCGAATTCGAGGAAAATATCCTCCGCCGGCTTGACCTTCTTTGGAGCGTTGGTGGTGTTATTGTAAGCCAGGTGTGCGAGCATTGCATCCGGATCGAGTTCCTTCAAGGCCTCGATAATCTTGTTTTCGAACATCAACGCCTGTTCCGACGCAGAGTAATCCTTGCACTTGGGGCAATAACAGATATCTCCGCCGTCATCCAGCCAGAAATAATAATGATGGTTGGTGGGCTTATAACTCTGCCCCAGACGTTTGGCGTTGAGATACACTTGCTCCAGCGCCCCTTCCGACGAAGGGCATCCGTTTGCGTCTTCCACCCGCACGCCGTCCTTGTTCATCCTGAAATACTCGGGATGAGAGGAGAACAGGTCGCGAGGAAGGAGGAACGACATCATATGTTCCTCAAATTCGAATTTTACCCCCACTTCTTCCCCCGCAGCCATATAGTCTTTCCAGGTTTGCGAGTTCCTGTCCGGGCCATAGATGCTGAAGGTGTTGAGACCGTGTTCTTTGGCTATCTCCAAATAATCAATCTTGTATGGGCTGGACGGGGCATAGACATCCCCCCATCCGGCAATTATTCCCCTTGTCTTGAACCAGCAGTCCGCATAGGGATCGTCCGGATCCGGAGTGTCAGGCTCGGGATCATCCGGTTCCTGCGGCTTCTGTGGATCATCCGGATCCTCCCCCATTTGTTCCCATCCTGAAATAGCAGAGCCCCTATTGCCCGGCTCCTCGCAGGAGAAGCCTAGGCAAAAGATGAGCATCAGCGAAAGGATGGTAACTATTACGTTTCTATTCATTATTTCTTGACAAAATCTCTCAAGCCACGGCCATAGTCATACACGAACTCCGGGAAACCGAAAGTCTTCGTGTAATAGTCGTCTATGTACACGCCGTAGCAGGTAATGTTTCTGATGCCCAGTGAGGCATAGGTTTTAAGGTCGTCCTGGAAAACGTCGTTGTGGAAAGTGAGTTGTTTCTGGGGTTTTTTCCAGTCGCTCACCAGAGAAACGTCCATCCAGTACTCCAGCACCTGCGCATCCTCTGTGCCGAACCACTTGAGGTTGGCTTTGAGCATATCCATATAGTCTCCGTGGTTCCAGCCGAACGGCAATCCGGGACGAATAGCATCCCTCTTGGAAAGGGGCTCCGACCAACTGCGGTAAAAAGGAGCGAATTCCAGGAATATCCCCTTCTCAGGCTTCACTTTGGTGGGAGCGGGAGTGGTGGAGTAGTATGCAAGATGGGCAAGTTTGGCTTCGGGGTCGAAGGCCTTGAGCGCCTTGATTATATGGTTCTCGAAGATGAGACCCTGATCGGAAGCGGAAAGGTCTTTGCACCGCTCGCAGTGGCAGATGTCACCTCCGTCGAAAAGCCAGGTGTAGTAGCGATGATTGCTGGGCATATGACCTTTTGCAAAGGTCTCCACATTGCTCATCATCACCTCCAGGCCTTCCTGGCAGGAAGGACAGCCGTTTCCGTCTGCCTTACGCTCTCCGTTTTCATCCATACGGAAATACTCGGGATGGGTGGCAAACAGTTCGCGCGGCAGAAGGAAGGACATCGCGTGCTCCTCATATTCAAAATCAAAGCCCGCGTCAATCCACTGTTGCTTAAGTTTAAGATATTCAGGGCTGGAATAGTCGTGACCGCAGATGCTTATTGTGTTCATCCCGGTCTCTTTCATAATCTGCATCCAGTCAATGGTCTCAGGATGGATTACATCATCCCAGGCCAGCACCACACCCCTGAGATTGAAATAAGGAGTCGCCTCCTTGGGAGCGCAGCCGCAAAGCAGCGCCCCCAAGAAGAGACTCACAAATAAGGATATTCTACTCCGCATAAGGAGGAAGAGTGATATAGAGAAGTTCATCGGCGGCAGTATATGTCGGAGCGTTAGGAGATGCTACCTGAGGAGCAAGACCGAGTGCCCTCCAACCATTAAAGCCATCCATAACTTTCATACCGAAAGCGGCCTTCTCACCAGTCATACCGAAAGCAGTTCTGTTGAAGAGGATCTCAAGTTTGCCTTCCGTACCCTCGATAGTACCCTGGGCGAACATATTCTCGGGATGTCCCTGGAACATTTCGTTAAGATTGTCAAAACCACTCCAGAAGGATGCGCCGGCAGGGCCGTTATACCTCAGATACCACTGCAATCCTGTAAGATCGGCATAACCCTCTGCAGAGTTGATTGTACCCTCAAGATAATACTCGATACCAGGGTTCGTCCACTGCTGGATATTCACATACGGATCGCCGCCATTGTTGTCGATCGAGGCAATAATACATCCGGTGCTGTTATCACCATCGGAATTGATGTAGATATCCGAAGGAGTATAATCGCCCGCATCGTTGTTAACCTCGACAAGTTCTACATACATATAAACGAACTTGGAGTCAGCAGCAAGCTTCATACACTTGATCTGATCGAAAATTGCTCCATCAGGGAGAGTCCAGGTTACGATGCTGGGATCATTCCAATCATCGAATACGCCGTCAATGGTAATTCCCACGGAGAAAGGATAGGTCAGATTGATGGTAACTGAAGAACTTGTTCCGACTTCGCCGTTCTCTGCGCTCTCAATCTTGATGATTGCTGCATAAGTTCCAGCGGCAAGATCATCAGGGATTGTGACGGTTACGGTGATCTCCTTGGAGGTCTCTCCTGCAGGGACGGTCACCTCGCTGTCATAGGTCACAGTCGCTGTGGATGCGGCATCCGTTGCGAGTTTCACTTTCACATCCTTTGTGGTGGCCTTCGCAAGGGCAACGGTCAGTTTCGCGGTCTTGTCGGAAGCGAACTGAGTATCTGCGTGGAGATTAACGGCAGGAGTAAAGACGAAGGTGTAGTTGATGTACACCACGGCATTATCTGCCACTTTGGCGCCCTCTGCGGATTCCACCTTGATTGCGGCCTGGTATTCACCGCTCTCAAGTCCCATAGCATCTGCGGACACTTCCACCGTCTTCGTTGTTTCACCGACAGGGATAACTACCTTCTTGGTGAAGTCGGCGGCAATCTCACTCTTGTCCGACTGCACTGTGCCCTTCGCCAGTTTCACCTCCACATCCTGAGTGGCGGCTGCGGAAAGGGTGAGCGTGACAGTCGCCTTCATCTCTGCATTGAATGCAGCATCGGCGGCAATGGTAAGAGTGGGAACTCCCCCGTCCTTGTTGTCAGGGACGTTGGGTTTCTCAGGATCTTCGCAACTTACGATTGCAGTTGCAAGCAGGAGCATTGCGCTCACAAATAACATTACTTTTTTCATGGTGTAAAAAATAGTGGTTAATAAGTATTGGTTAGTAATAATACGTTTAGTCTGACAAAAATTACCATCCTGGATTTTGCTCGAGCATCCTGTTCTTGTCTATCTCGCTCTGCGGAATCGGGAACAGATAGTGCTTGGACGGATCGAATGTACGATGCTGGAACACAGGATAGGTGATGGTGCCGTCCGCGGCGACCATTACCCTGTGGACAGTCTTGTTGTCCACATCCTCGGCTATCATCCAGCGGCGGACATCCCAGAAGCGGTGGTTCTCGTAGCAAAGTTCGATACGACGCTCGTGACGTATCCTTTCCCTCATCTCGTCCTTCGTGAGTCCGGCCGGGATTTCGATTACGTTAGCCCTGCGCCTGATGGTATTCACAAGCTCGCGCACGCGAGGGGTGGGTCCTTCCACCTCATTCAATGCTTCCGCATAATTCAGGTAGAGCTCACCCGTACGCATAATTGCAAAACGCCTGTAGGTCCACGTAACGTTTGTCGTAAGGTTGTGGTTTTGATCCAGATACTTGTTATTGAAGTAGTTGGTGCGAATGATGGATCCGATATTGATGTTGTCCTTACCGGTCTCGGAAATGTCGATGTTTCTTCCCTGGAGTTCAGCGCCGTTGTAAAGAATAACGCTGTAGAACCTGTCTTCACGGCCATCCCAAGGATGAGCGGGGTCATAGTCGGTCGCCAGAGGGTTGATAATCTGATTGTTATTCTCGTCATAACCGAGCACGGGGACTTGACCGGACACCTTCATCTCGAAGTCGTCCACCATCTCCTGGATGGGGCCGTCCACATTAAATGCGCCGTAGCCGAGAGGCATTGCATAGAAGTCCCACCAGTAGCACTCATAGTGCTCGGAGTTCTTCGTCCAGATGACCTCTTTTTCTATTCCGGTCTTGTTGAACAGATCGCTGTACTTGAGGGCAAGGGTGTGACCGTTGTCTTCCGCCATCTTCAGCGCCTCACGACAAGCCTCAGCCGCGTCATCCCAGCGGTCGGGATCATTGTCCGGATTCCAGTATTTGCTGGCCCAGTAAAGTTTGACCTGAGACTTGACGACAGTGGCGACAAGGGACGTAAATCTTCCGAAGTTGGCGTCTTCGTGACGGACGGGAAGATACTGGATTGCCATATCCATATCGTCCAGGACCTGCTGGAGCGTCTCCTCCGCAGTTGCCCTGCGTATACCCTTGATGGACTCCACGTTACCCGGATCGAGGACCTTCGTAATCAGCGGCACCCCGCCCCACTGCTTGAAGAGCAGGAAATAGAAGTAGCCACGCAGACCATAGGCCTCGCCGAGAAGGCGTTCCTTACGGTTGCTCTTTCCGCCGGCGCTCATATCTTCAGGGATGAGGTCATAGTCCTGAATGAACATATTGCATCTGCGGATGCATTCGTAGTAGTCTTTCCAGTTACGGGCCATCGGCATACGGTTAGGGTTCCAGTTTCCCAGGTTGATGTCGAAAGGACAGGCCTGATATCCGGATCCCTGTTGGAAACCGCCTTCGTCCGTGGCGTCGCCAAGTTTGTAGCGGCCCTGAAGGTCCTCAGTATTGTACTGATAATCCGGCAGGTATATATAGGCGTTGTCAAGATACTGTTCCGCCGTCTCGATTTTAGAGAACATTTCCTCTTCCGTGAGGTTGTCACCGGGCGCACGGTCAAGGAAGTCCTTGCTGCAGGATACTGTAACTGCAGCCACGCAGGCTAACGCCGCGAAATATTTGATAGTGTTCTTCATATTGCTACAGATCGAAACGAATACCCATATTAATAATTCTCTGAAGAGGATAAGGGAGAGTGCCGCTACCAGCCGCTTCAGGATCGCGGTCCTTAAGCCACAGCGTGTCCCAGACGGCCACATTCTGCGCGTTCACGTAGACTCTGGCGCTCTGGACTCCAATCTTCTGAAGAGAGGTGCGCGGGATAGTGTATCCAAACTCCACGTTCCTGAGTTTGAGGTAGTCCGTCTTCATTATGTTATAGTCGCTTGCCTCAGTGTTGTTAGCGGTGGTGTGCGCAACCGGGAGAAGGGCGTCCGTGTTGCTCGGGGTCCACCTCTGGAGGTTGATGATACTCGAAGGATAGACGAAGAACCTGGCTGTGCCTCCGAGTGCTCCGCTGAGCATCATAGAGAAGTCGAAGCCCTTGAAGTTCACGCCGAAGGAAAGGCCGCCCGTGAAGGTAGGGACGGAGAAGACCTTGAGGGGAACTCGGTCGTCCGGATCTATCACGCCGTCTTTATTGGTGTCTTCATACTTGATGTCGCCGGGGATTACCGGGCCGAACTTCTGGGTCGGACTGTTGTCAATCTCTTCCTGGCTCTGGAACAGGCCCAGTGCGTGGTAGCCGAGGGAGCATCCGATTTCATAACCGCGGAGGTCCTGGTAATCGAACGCCGGGGTCGGCTGGTCGTTTTCCAGCACCTTGTTCTTGGCCCAGGTTCCCTGGATATTGGCAAACACGGACAATTCAGAAGTAATCCTCTTATTGAACCTTATCTCTGCCTCCAGACCGTGGTTAAACACCTTTCCGGAATTACGCGGGGCCACCGTGGCGATTCCCACATAGTCCGGAACGCTTCCGGCTTCAGTGAGGATGTTGTCACGCATCTCGCGGAAGTAGTCCACCGTGAAGTTCAGAGCATTGTCCTTGAACAGGGAAAGGTCGAATCCGACGTTCATCTTCTTGGCTTTCTCCCAAGTAACGAAGGCATTTCCGAAACGGGTCTGGTTGTGGCCTCCGGCTGCATTCGTACCGCCGTTGGTAGTGCCGAAATAATAGCCCCACGGGAAGATGCTTCCGCCCGGATAGTTGTAACCGCCGCCGGGGCCGAATTCAGTAATGAACAGGAAGCGGCTGCCGCCGATCTGGTCGTTACCCACGACTCCGTAAGAAGTTCTGAGCTTCAATATCTTCACCCATTCGGGCATATCCATCCACGGCTCTTCGTTGAGCAGCCAGCCAACGGAGAATGCGGGGAACAAACCATAGCGTCTTCCGGGAGGGAAGTTTTCGGAGCCGTTGTAACCGATGTTGGCTTCAAGGAAATACCTTCTCGCCCAGTTGTATGTGACACGGCCGCTGAGGCCCTGATAGGCATACATATACTCCGAACTCTGAATGTCCTTGATAGTGCGGTTAGCAAGCAACTGCGCATTCACCTGATGTTTTCCGAATTCACGGTCGTAATTGATACGGGCATCCATATACGTGTAGCGCTCGGCATACCCACTTGTGCTGGCGGAGAGACGACCGTTGGTGGTGTAGTCCTGGTAGACGTCGTTGCCGTCGATATCCTTGCCCCTGTACCAGAATGATTCAAAGTCCTGGCTCCAGGAACGGTTCAGATTACTGGTGTTCTCGAAACTGAAGTACGCCATCACACTCAAGCCCTTCGTGATGAAGTCCAGGGTGTGGCGCACAGAGATTGTTCCGTTCATCACGTTGGAACCGTTCTTATAATAACCGCTGCGGGTAATGAGTCCGTAAGGGTTGCCGGGCTTGAAAGGTATTTCCAGAGCACTACCTGCGGCAAGTGTGCCGTCCGGGTTGTAGATGGACTGCGTGCCGGGCAGACGGCTGGTTATCTGGCCGAAGATGTAGGGGAAACTGATGCTCGGTCCTATCCTCGTCTCCAGTCGGCCTGCGAGGTCGATACGTATGGTCAGCATACTGGTGGCCTGGAAGTCGATGTTCGAGCGGAAGTTATACCTGTCGTACTTCGACTTCACGCCGTAGTTCGCTTCGAACTCGTCTTCGTGGTTCAGGAGGGTTCCCTGACGGATGTAACTTCCGGACACGAAGTAGTTGATTTTGTGCATCTTTCCTGCCGAGCCGGAGATGTTCACATTATACTGAGACTGCCAGGAGTGGTCTTTCAGGACCACGTCGAACCAGTCAGTATTAGGATACTGATAGGGATCCGAACCGTTCTTGATTATTTCAAGCACTTCGTCCGTGTAACGAAGCGGCTGGCCGTCGTTATAGTCTACCGCACGATTGTACAGCGCCTGCTCGTAGGAACTCAGGGTCTGGGGAAGACGGATGGGCTGCTGAAGAGCCTGCTGCATAGTGAACGACATCTTGGGGCGCTCGTCGCCCGAGCCGCGTCTGGTTGTAACCACCACGACTCCGTTTGCGCCCTGAATACCATACAGCGAAGATGAGGACGCGTCCTTCAAGATGGTTATGGATTCGATTTCATTAGGATCCAGCATATCGAAGTCCGCCTTGTTTCGCGGAAGTCCGTCGATAACCACCAGAGGAGTGCTGGTGCCGTAGGTGCCGAGTCCGCGGATGTAGAGGGCGGAAGCGTCGGCTCCAGGTTCGCCTGAACTCTGAATGGTGAACAAGCCGGGGAGTTTTCCCGCCAGAGCGTTGGAGATGTTGGCCACAGGGCTCTGCACGAGTTCCCTCGTCTGAATGGTGGAGATTGCGCCGGTGATGGACCTCCTGGTCTGGCGGTTGTTCATACCCACGACGACCACCTCTTCCAACTGGTTGGCTTCGTCCTTGAGGACGATGTTCAGCGTCTGCGGGCCCTTGCCTATCGCCAGTTCCCATCCCTGATAGCCAAGAGAGGAAACGCAAAGAATTCCTTCTTCAGCTTGAAGGTTGATGGAGAAACGGCCGTCCAGGTCGGTGGTGGTTCCGCTTCTGGTGCCTTTGATCCACACGGTGGCGCCGATAACCGGCTCGCCGTGCATATCGAACACGGTACCGGTCACGATATGGCCCTTGGTCTGAGCCTTATCCTTGCCCGAGCCGGATGAGGCTTCTTTCGTGATAATCACGATGGAGCCTTTGATCTCGAACTTGAACGGAGGCCTCAGCACCTTGGACAGCACTGACGCGAGCGGCTCGCTCTCGAAAGACGCACTGACAGCCGGTGCGTTTTTGATGTCGTCGGGCTCGTAGATGAACGAGCACCCTGTCTGGCTTCCTACTTCTTTAAGCACAGAGACGAGAGGCTCATTCACGAACGTCTTGGTGACGGTTTGTGCGAAAGACGGGGCAACGAAGACCGTTGCAAAAACAACCGCCGACACAAACCTTTTCAGAATGGTCTTTAACATATGTTAGGTTAATTATATGGTTTCAACTACATACTCCCCGTCGGGACCGGAAGTCCACTTGACAGGGCATATCATATTGATCGCATCCAGGATATTGGGGATCGTTTCTTTGATATTGAGAATAATTGCGAAAGGATGTGTCGGTTTGCCGTTCGACTTGAAAACAATTTTTTCTCCGTACACGGAAGAAATACGTTTAAGCAGTGATTCAATATCAATACGGGAGTACACGATTGTCCCATCCATCCAACTTGTGCGGCTCAAAACATCGCCCGTTGATTTGAACAACTTTCGGTTGGCATTATTGAATAACAGGATTTCTCCCGGCTGCATCTGGACCATAACGGAATTGTTGGAAAAAGCGATGCTGCCTTCAAGTAGGACCGCTTCGACGACATCTTCTGCCGGATACGCGCAGGCATTGAACCTCGTTCCGTAGACCTTGATTTCATTTTCTCCCATTTTCACCACGAATGGGCTTGATTCATCGTGGCGGACATCGAAGAAGCCCTCACCCTCCAGACAAACGGCACGGTCGCCTTTTTTATAGTTCTGGCTATAGGTGAGGCGGGACGAGGCGTTCAGCCAGACCACGGTGCTGTCCGGAAGGACGACCTTGGTCTGCTCACACGAGCGGGTTTCCACAGAAACCGTGTAGGGCCTGATTTCTTCGGATGATTCACTATGGCTCCCCCACGGCACTCCAAAAGCAAAAAAGACGACAACCGCCACGGCCGCTACTGCAGCCATCACGCCTGATCCGACACGGAAGATTTTCCTTCCGACTATTTTTCGGGTCAGATGTTTATAGGAAATAACCTGATGGATGGTGGGGATATGGTTCTTTTTCCATTCGCTTTCCCACTGACGGAACTGCTCGCAATTTTCCTCTCCTTCTGAGAGAAACTCACGAAGGAGCCGTGCCGATTCAGGGGAGATATCGCCGGAAAAATACCTGAAAGCGATTTCTTTCATGCAATCGTTTGTCATTAATACGTGGTCTATAATAAAAACGATTGCATTGGGGTGCAACCCTACCTCTAACTTTTAATATTTCTTCTGAGAGTTTTCAGCGCCTTGCTTATGTGCTTTTCCACGGCCTTCTCGGAGATTTCCAGAGCGACCGCAATTTCTTTGTTGTGCATACCTTTCAGGCGGCTCATCACAAAGACCTCCCTGCAGCGGGGCGAGAGAGTCGCCACGATCGAATCTATCTCCCGGTTCAATTCCGCGGCCATAAGATTCTCTTCGACCACCGAATCTCCCACAGAAAAATCCTCCATAAACAGCATCTCCTCCTGAGGAGTTATACCTATATTAATATTAAGGGGACTATTCTTGTATTTCAGGTTTTTCAGGGTATCCAGACACCGGTTCCTCGTCATCGTAAAAATGAGAGGCTGCCAGTTCTCAATGTCTTTCCCCTGATACTTTTCCCAAAGCCGGATAAAGACATCCTGCACCAGGTCTTCAGCAATTTTCTCGTCGCCCAGCATACGCCGCGAAAACGCCACCATACGCGGGGCGTATTCGTAGTACAGGCGTTCGAGAGTTGCTCTGTCCAACAACATATTAACGCATAGAAGCCTGGAACAGCAGATCGGGTTTATGGAAATCAGGAGATTTGTCTGCGGTGGGCACTGCGGAATACCAGTTCACGGAGCCGTCCGGCCTGAAGTCTGCGCGGAACACGCCCATCCGGAAAGTGGAAAGATCCACCCCCAGACTGCGAAGTTCCTCTTTCGAGACTTTTCCCCACAATGTGTAACCATACTCCTTTATGTTGGTGGCAATCTCCAAAGTACGGAAGTTCCAGCCATAGTCCATTATTCTGTAGTACTTCGACTCGTAGTCGAGCACCCTTCCGGCAGGATCAATTTCTGCGCACCAGTAGATGTCCATCTCCTCGCGAGGGCTGAAGAAAATCTCAACCCTGTCTTCAGGCTCCACATCTTTTTCGCCCTGATAATCCTCCACGAGAGTTATAGTGGCATCCTCCACCTCATACATAAAGTAGAACCACTCGCTGTCTGAGAAACAGCGGAACAGGGTGTTGTCGTCCAGACCGTCCCAAGGAGCGTGAAGCGTGTTTATCTCCGCCACCGGGCCGATACGGAAAACGTTCCCTCCCCTGCCGCCGCACGAAACCAGCAGAGACAGTGCAACCAATGCAACTAATAATCTTTTCATAACGATGGGAAGTTATAGTCCGAGTTTCTTGAAGAAATCGTTGCCCTTGTCGTCCACCAGGATGAATGCCGGGAAGTCCTCGACTCTGATCTTCCACACAGCTTCCATTCCCAGTTCGGGATACTCCACGCACTCGATCGAACGGATGCTGTCCTGCGAAAGCACTGCAGCCACACCGCCGATAGTTCCCAGATAGAATCCGCCGTGCTTCTTGCACGCGTCGGTCACCTGCTGGGTGCGGTTGCCCTTCGCAATCATCACCAGCGAAGCGCCGTTGGCCTGGAACTCGTCCACATACGGGTCCATACGGTTGGCGGTCGTCGGGCCCATCGAGCCGCACGGATATCCTTCCGGAGTCTTCGCGGGACCGGCATAGAGCACCGGGTAATCCTTGAAGTACTGAGGCAGTCCCTCGCCCGCATCCAGCCTTGCCTTCAACTTCGCGTGCGCGATGTCGCGGGCGACTATGATCGTGCCCTTGAGGTTCACACGCGTGCTGACCGGATACTTCGAGAGTTCGGCGCGGACGGCGTCTATGCCCTTGTCGAGGTCTATCTCGATTCCCTTCGCACCCTCGCCCGGACGGCGGTACTCTTCCGGAATGAGCTCGGACGGGTTGGTGTCCATCTTCTCGATCCACACGCCGTCGGCGTTGATCTTGCTCTTGATATTACGGTCGGCCGAGCAGCTCACGCCCATACCGATCGGGCAGCTGGCGCCGTGGCGGGGCAGACGGATGACGCGGATATCGTGCGCAAGGTACTTGCCTCCGAACTGCGCGCCCAGGCCGATCTTGGCAGCCTCCTTCAGGAGCTTCTGCTCGAGGTCGATGTCGCGGAAAGCGCGGCCGGTCTCGTCGCCCGTGGTGGGGAGTTCGTCGTAGTACTTGATGCTCGCGAGCTTGACAGTGAGGAGGTTCTTCTCCGCGCTGGTGCCGCCGATCACGAATGCGATGTGGTAAGGCGGGCAGGCCGCGGTGCCGAGGCTCCTCATCTTCTCCACCAGGAACGGAAGGAGTGTGCCCTCGTTCTGGATGGTGGCCTTGGTCATAGGATAGAAGTAGGTCTTGTTTGCGCTGCCGCCGCCCTTGGCGACCATAATGAAGCGGTATTCGTCGCCCTGTGTGGCCTCGATGTCGATCTGCGCGGGGAGGTTGCACTTCGTGTTGACCTCGTTGTACATATCGAGCGGGGCGTTCTGGCTATAGCGGAGATTCTCCTGCGTGTAGCAGTTGAACACGCCTCTTGAAAGCGCCTCCTCATCCTCGAAATCGGTCCAGACGTGCTGGCCCTTTTCGCCGTGGATAATGGCAGTTCCGGTGTCCTGGCAGAACGGGAGCACGCCCTTCACGGCAGTCTCCGCGTTGCGAAGGAACTGCAGAGCGACGTATTTGTCGTTCTCTGAAGCCTCCGGGTCGTGCAGAATCGCCGCCACCTGCTCGTTGTGTGCGCGGCGCAGCATAAACTGGCAATCGTGGAACGACTGCTGGGCTACCAGCGTCAGCGCCTCGGGCGAAACCTCGAGGATGGTCTTGCCTCCGCATCCGCAATGACCTCCGAGCTTAGAGGTCTTTACGAGTTTTTCCGATCCCGGAATCTTGTAATACTCAGTCTTGTCTTCGCCGAGCTGGAACATCGGCGCATACTTAAATTCAGCCATTATAATAGATGTTATTTAGTGTCCTATCTTACAAAAATAGCCAATCCGCCGGAGCTTTGCAAGTCTTCTTCACCACGTGCTCCCCGGCCCCTGTCCTTTCCTCCCACCCTGGCGCTGCATGTTTCCCGACTCCCTGTGCTCCCCGGCAACGCGTGTTTCATAACCTACTGAAATGCAGCGTTTTACACAAAACGATATGCTTTTTTCGAGGTGTGTCGTTTTACATAAAGCCCTATGTGTCAGCGAGTTGCAAAACACGCCTCATTTGACCTTTTTGAAGGGGATACGCAAAAACGCGCAGATCTGCTCCAGCAGAGCATCTGTTTGCGCCTGCAAAAGCTGAAACACATACATTTTTGCCTCATTGTCCAGTGCGAGAACATCATGGATGTCCTTAAGCCCATGTGTTTTGAGACAAACTGAAGACATCCTGGAATAATGTGCGTCAGACTTACCGATTACGACTTCGTTGATATCGTGCTCGCTGCCGGTTGTACTATGCATCGCGAGTAACATATCCTCATAACTACCGAAGTATTTGATGGCGGCAGTGTAGTCTATTACATTATATGTGCAGATAATAAAGTCTGTCAGTTGCTCTTTCTCCTTGCTGTCCAGCTTTGAGAATAGGCGCTTCAACTGCATATACGCCATCGGCCTCCCCTTCGCGAAAGTCGACTTGACCTCACTAAGCGCTCTCCTCATTTTACTGGATGCCCTGCGGACAACCAACTTTTCGGAGAACGGATGGTCAGTCTCCGCATAGGCGAGGAAATTCCATCTGTATTCCTCTGCTTTGGCGGCGAGTTTGCGCTCCGGGCCGTTATTCCCGACATAGATGAGATTGGTGCGAACATTTTTGTCGCCATACTTAGGCGCGCTTCCAAAGGGACTGTCAAAGAGAGAACCGGAGTGGTGACAAACAATGTTGTGATTATAAGAAAAGGATTTGTTCAACTCTCTCATAAAGGCAGATAAGTCCTGTTTCCTTGAAGCGATGGCGGAGATGTGGATATGGTCCGGCATCAGCGAAACCATCAGAATGCGCACACCATATTTACGAGCGACTACGCACATCGTAGTAAAATAGACCAGATAGTCGCTTATGCAATAGAAGATAACGAACCCGTTTACGGTTCGTTGGTAGACGTGGTTCAGCACGCCGCGTGAAAAGCGTCTTGAAGTTTTCATAGCAATCGGTTTTCTTTAACTCTCACAAAAGTAGCCAATCCAAAAGACCTTTGCAAGTCTGAAGCCCCGTGTTTAGCAAGTGTCTGATAATCAGTATATTATTCAAAACGACCCACCTGAAAACAGGCGGGTCGTTTTGGATAAAGTCATGAGTATTAAGGCATTGCGGAACACGCCCGCCGGGAAGCGGGTCAGTCATCTTCGCCCAACAGTCCTTCGAACTTGTTCTTTGACCTTTCGAATGCTTCCTGCCTCTTTTGTTCTTCCATCCTTCTATTGCGCTCCTCCTTATCACGCTCCCAATGCGCCCATTCCTCTTTGGACATTGGTTTCACGCAAAGCAGTATTAGCAGGCCGACAAGTACGGCACCGATCCACCAGTACTTGAACAGCAGGGCCATAGCCACGCTGAACACGACGAGGTAGCCCAAACCGAGTACAGGTAGACCCATAAGGATCAACAGGACGGCGAATATGGTCGAGCCGGGCTCCCCTTCCTTGAACAGCGAGACTATAATACGTATGGTAAGTGCAAAGTTCGCAAGGAACAAGCCTACGCAGGCAAGGCTGAAGTTCTCCGACGTGAGATTGCTGTTGATAAACCATGTTGCGGTGTCCACCCCTATCATAAAGATGTACACGTCCATCAGGATCAATGAAATCACGAGGATCAGCCTCCCGATGTAGCCCTTCAGGATAGTCAGAGACACTCCCGCAAAACCAAGTATCAGGAGCGCCAGAACGAGCCACCTGGAGAAAAGCCACCTGTCCTTGCCGTGGATGTCGATGCTTTTGTGGTTCTTCAGACGGGCTGTGAGTTTGTCCACCATCCCCGCAGGGTTTTTATCGGAGAGCTTAAGGTTGCTGGCAAAGGTGTAATAAGTGTTCCTGCCATAGACGACAGGCACTTCCTCCACCAGCAGGTTCAGAAGCCGCAGGGAGTCTTTTTTTACTTCTTTAAGGCGGACGCTTGCCCCGTTGGGCACTAAGACGGTGTCGATTTTCACCTTCTTTGCCGCGTTCTTGCCAGCACCATATCCGGCAGACACAGTTTTGTCTTTAATGCCGGTGGCGAAGACCACGCTGTCTTTGCCGAAGATGTTGTCCACGACATAGGTCTGGGCCGATGCCATGAGAGGCAGGCACATCAGTGCGATAGCGGTAACGGTGGATTTAAGGTTCATTAGTTTTGCATTAAATATTCTTTCATAAAGGCGTTCAGGTCGCCGTCCAGGACGCCCTGGGTGTCGGCGGTTTCGTAACCGGTGCGGACGTCTTTCACCAGTTTGTAGGGGTGAAGAACGTAGGAGCGGATCTGCGAGCCCCATTCGATTTTTTTCTTCTGCCCTTCGAGCTCGGCCTGCTTCTCGCGGCGCTTTTTGAGCTCGATGTCGTAGAGGCGCGACTTCAGGATTCGTAACGCGTTCTGGCGGTTGTCCTGCTGGCTTCGGGTCTCCGTGTTTTCGACCATAATACCGGTGGGGATATGCCTTACGCGCACGCCGGTCTCCACCTTGTTCACGTTCTGGCCGCCGTGGCCGCCTGAGCGGAAGGTGTCCCATTCGATGTCCGCAGGATTGATCTCTATGTTGATGCTGTCGTCCACGAGCGGGTAAACGAACACGCTGCTGAAGGTGGTCTGACGCTTGCCCTGCGCGTTGAACGGGGAGATGCGCACCAGACGGTGCACGCCCGATTCGGCTTTCAGGTAACCGTAGGCATAGTCGCCTTCGAACTCGATGGTGGCGCTCTTGATGCCGGCTTCGTCGCCCTCCTGGTTTTCCGTGACGGTCATTTTGTAGCCGTTGCGTTCGCCCCAGCGGAGGTACATACGCATAAGCATCGCTGACCAGTCGTTGGCTTCAGTGCCTCCGGCGCCGGAGTTGATGGTCAGCACAGCGCCGAGGTTATCGCCTTCGCCGCCCAGCATATTCTTCAGCTCGAGGTCTTCGACCGACTGGAGCGCGGCATTATAACCTTCGTCCAACTCGGCTGATTCCTCGCCTTCGGCGAACTCGTACAGGACGTCGAGATCGTCCACCAGCGATGCGCATTTGTCGAACTGCACAACCCAGGACTTCAGCGAACTGAGCTTTTTCAGAAAAGCTTCGGCGGCCTTCGGGTCGTCCCAAAAGTTGGGGGCCTGGCTCTCTGCTTCCTTTGCGGCCACATCCTTGCGCTTGCCGTCGATATCCAGGCAGCGCCTCAGGGTCTCCACCCTCGCGTGCAATTCTTTTATCTGCTCCTGAGTTGTCATATCAAGGCAAATTTAAAGAAAAATATCGGTATATTTGCTGATAGTATGGCGACGATAGGCATAATGGATTCCGGCTCCGGAGGACTTTCAGTCCTCAAGGAGATTGTCCGCCTGCTTCCCGCCGACAAATTCCTCTATTATTCGGACAATGCGAACTGCCCTTACGGGGAGAAGACGCCTGAGTTCATCCTCGGCCGTTGCCGGGAGATCGTCGGCGACTTCCTGGCGCAGGGCGCCGATGCAGTCGTGATCGCCTGCAACACGGCAACGGCCGCGGCGATAGCCGAGCTGCGTCGCGAATGGCCCGAAGTCCCTTTCGTGGGGATGGAGCCGGCGGTGAAGCCTGCCGCCCTCGGGACGCGCAGCGGCGTGATCGGCGTTCTCGCCACCGCCGGCACCCTCAAAGCCTCGAAGTACCTTGACACCCGCGATCATTATGCGGGAGACGTAAAGGTGGTCGAGCGGGTAGGACGGGGCTTCGTGGAACTCGTCGAGAGCTTGCAGCTCGATGGCCCTTTGGCCGAGGCGGCCGTCAGGGAGAGCCTCGAGCCGCTCCTGCGCGCCGGCGCAGACACTGTCGTGCTCGGATGCACGCACTACCCCTTCCTTCTGCCCGTGCTTCAGAAGGTAGCCGGCCCGGACGTGCGCTTCATCGATCCCGCTCCCGCCGCCGCACGCCAGCTTGTGCGTATGCTCGATTCTCACGGCATCGCCCATTCGGATGAGCGCTCCCCCGCCCTTCGCGATGTCACAATAAAAAGCAGCGGACAGTCTGAAACTGCCCGCCGCCTGTTGTCTTTAATATGGTAGCTTACCAGGTGTAGTCCTGGAGCTGTCCGAGAACCTCGAAGTAAGCTTTTCCTTCGCTGACGGTCATCCTGTAGATGGTTTCGTCCACCTTGAAGTACTCTCTGCCGTCTTTGAGGACCACGATTTCGTAGTCGTCAGGGAGCTCTTCGACAAGTGCGCCTGCAGGAGGGATGATGGTCTCATAACGTCCGTTGGCGTTCATTACGAAGAACACACCGTCGTCGTAGAAGTACTCCTGGCCTACCGCTGCGTAGCTCTGCATCAGACCAAGCTTCATTGCGAGCTGGTAAGATTCGGATGCCATCTGTGCCTGCTTTGCCTGCTGGGCCTGGAGTTCCGCCTGCTGCCTTGCGATAGTGGCGTTGTTCTGGGCGATGATGGCGTTCTGCTGCGCGATGGTGTTGTAGTTGTCGTTGATTATGTGATACTGATGATCAGCATAATTGTAATACCTTACGCGGCACCTCCAAGGAGTGTAGTAATACAGACCGGGCTCGAAGTAGTAGCCGAAAGGAGGACGGCAAACGTAGTAGACACCTCCGCGGTAGTAGTAGTACAGTCCGTCGTAGTAGTAATAACGGCGTCCGAAGTGATAGTGTACGCTGTGCCTCGGAGGCAGGCTGTGGATCCTGTAGCCATAGTAGTGATGGCCGTGATCGTAGAAACGGGAAGGCTTGTTATAGTCGACACCGCCGCGATTTGCAGGAGGAGTCCTGTGCGAACCTGTGCTCGAAGTCACCGTCCTGCTTGTTCCCTGCTGGCTGGGCGAAGCGTTGCGGGTCGAAGCCGAAGGCCTCTGGCTGCTGCTGTTGCCCTCGCGAACCACCGCGCCCTCGTTACGAACAGAGGACTTGGGAGTGCTCTGACGGGTTGTCGTCGCGCTCTTCTGAGGTTTGGTGGTGCTGGAAGAAGACGAACTGCGGGTTGTGGTCGCACTCTTTTTCTGCTGGCCGCTCGAAGAGGAAGAACTACGGGTTGTAGTTGCGCTCTTCTGCTGGCTGCTGGAAGAAGAACTACGGGTTGTGGTGGCACTCTTCTGCTGGCTGCTGGAAGAAGAACTGCGGGTTGTGGTTGCGCTCTTTTTCTGCTGTGAGCTTGAAGAGGAAGACGACCTGGTTGCGGACGAACTCTTCGATGAAGAAGAGGACGAACGGGTGGCCGTTGCGCTCTTCGAAGATGCGGACGAGCTCTTTGATGCAGAACTCGAACTCTTCGAAGACGAAGACGTACTGCGTGTTGCAGTCGCTTTGGAGCCTCCGCCGCGGGTCTGCGCTGCTGCAGGGACTGAGCAAACGAGAGCGCTTGCGAGGAGAGCTGCGAGTGTGAGCTTTAACAGTTTCATAATATTTAATTTTGTTGTCCCCAGGTGAGGTCTATCGCCTTTCGGACATTGGTTAATATATCAATTGTCAAACCTTTGTATTCGGCGTGTTCGGCTTCATTGAGTATCTCTGTGCGCCGCTTTATCACTGCCTTTTTCGTTTCTTCGAGCGGGAGGTCCGGGCTCAACTCTTCGGACATCTTGCTCAGCAGGTAATTTTCGATACCTATATGGTTACTTGCACGAATCGTGCCACCCTCCACCGTGAAACGGATGGAGCCTGCAAATTGCATAGGTTTTTCGCCGTGGATGATGAACGATGCGGGGGCGAACACGGTGCTGCGGGTGACGCTGTCGAAGTACAGTTCATCGTAGAGCGCGCCGCCGTAGTCGATCCGGCCGTCTTTAAGGCTGACCCGTTGCGGGCCGGCGCCGTCGGAGATTATCTCGAACACGATAGTGTCGCCTTGCGCTATGGGCACGTCCACCTTCGGTTGATGACGTGTCATTCTCCACGCGACCATCCTTTCGTCTTCGGGCGATATGCACACTTCTTCCAGTATCTCTTCCAGCAGCGAACCCGTGAGCTTGTCGTAGTCCTCTTTTCGCGGGCAGACGAACATTCCGGCCATATCCGCGGCGCCAGGGCTCATCGTGAGGTGGTCCGGACCGGTCGAGTAGTAGTGATGTGAGCGCACCGCGCCGCGGAGCACCACGAAGCAGCGGAACTCCTTTTTGTAGCAGTACGTGAACAGGTTCAGCCGCGGTTCGGGCTCGCCGTCGATTATCGGGCAGCAGTCCACGAGCTGGTAGAACAGCTTCGCGAGCGACTTCGGGGTGTCCGAGCGGAGGGCGTAGACCCCACGGCAGAAGCGCGGGAAGTGATAGAGCTTGGCGTCCTGCCCCGTCGCGAGCGGCTCCTGACCTTCGTCCAGCCACGCGTCTATGGCCTGCTGAAGCGGGAGCAGTCCAGTCGGGATCGCCTGATAGTGCATATGGTCGGGGGCGGATGCGCCGCTGTCCGGGCCGTTGTAGAACACGAGGTAGTCCGGGTACTTGCGGGCGAAGTCCATCATATCCACGAAGTTGTGCCACACCGACTGCGGCACGTGCACGTCGCGCGCGATCACCAGGTGGTTCGGGAAGATCGGGAAGGGGTTCACCTGCACGTTGTAGCGGCGACCTTTGCGGCCGTCGAACTTGATGTGGAACTGCTCCTTCGGGCGGTTCGGGACGCAGAGGAAGCACGGGCGTTCGAGGGGAGTTTTCGAGTCCACCTCGGCAGTAGTGCTAGCAATACGGCAGGGGTTGTGCTGCGCTTTCGCGGGGATACCGCCGACCGTGAGGTCCTCGACTTCCGCCACTTTAAGGGCGCGGAAGTTTGTGGACGCCAGCGGCCACACCGACAGCTGGTCCTGGATGAATTTGGTCAGTTCGTCGGTCATAGCAGCGCGAGGATTTTGTCTTTATATTGGGTGAATTCGTTCTCGAACTCGGGGGTGAAGATGTCCTTGCCGAGATTGGATTCGATTTCTTCGATAGTCCAGTAGCGGCCTTCCGAAACTTCGTAATTGTCCGGATGCAGATCGAACGAGCCCACGGTCACGTACAGCCCCACCATCTCGCGGTCGTCCGGCTGATCGGCGATGTAGTTGTCCAGGTACTGCGGGTTGAAGTCGTAGAGTCCGAGCTCCTCGCCGGCCTCGCGGAACAGCGCTTCCTGGTAGAACTCTCCGTACGCTACGTGGCCCCCGACCGCCACATCCCACCTATTCGGGAAGGTCTCCTTGTTCGCGCTGCGGTGCTGCAGATAGAAACGCGAAAAGCGGTCGATTATCTGCAGGTGCACAACGGGATGCAGAATGGCGCCATTTGGGGCTGTTTCGGCGCCGGAATGGCAGTAATCACGGGAGGCGCGGCCGATGACGAGTCCGTTTTCGTCCACGACGGGCACTATTTCGGAAGCGTCGGCCTCCGGCCCGATGAGCGGCGCCGGATCCAGAGGGTAAACCAGCTCGATCATAGCGCGCCCTTAAGTTTTGCGAGTTCTTCGGGGCTATACAGCAGCCTGTCGATGAAATCCGGCGCATACGTGCCCAGCAGACGCAGAGCCACTATCGCCAGCACCAGCACGACAGCCACTATCAGGGCGATGATCACCCACTTCGGAAGTCTAAGGCCTTGCCGCGAGGAACCATTGCGTGTCGTGCCTGACTTCTTGCCCCGAGTCGCGCCCGACTTCTTGCCCGACTCGGATCGGGCATCTCCCTCCTTATTCTTCAGCGACACCGGTTCCAGGCCAAACCCTTCGGGATAGATATTCGCATCCTCGTCGGCCACAAAGAAATACTGGTTTCCCTTCGTCAGCCTCAACTTTCCCAACCCCGGGAACTCCACGCACCTCGTCTCCTTCAGTTCCTTCTTCAGCTCCTCCACGAACTCCGCGAGTCCTTCCGCTTGAACGACTGCTGCAGGAGATTCTTCGACTCCGCTCGGAATGGCAACATCACTGTCATTCAGAATTTCCCCTGTCTCCTCCACGAAGGTGAGCTTTCTGTAGGGCGGGTTGACGGTGAATCCCCTGTCGGAAAAAGAAGCCGGGACCACCTCCGCGCGGAAGGTGCCTAGCCCCGGAACGACGACCTCGTCTGAATCCAGCACGAGGCTCCTCACAAGAGAGGATAATTGATTGATATCCATATATTGCGTTTGTCACCCCGCATTCCTCGCGGGGCCTCAAAAACAAAGATACGATTTTTTGGCCATATTTTTTGCGGAATCCATTTTTTGTACTACTTTTGCAGTCCCGTTCGAACGAACGGCATTGACATTCCTCCTTAGCTCAGTTGGTTAGAGCACCTGACTGTTAATCAGGGGGTCCTGGGTTCAAGTCCCCGAGGGGGAGCAAGCTGGTAATCAGGCATTTACGGCAACGTAAGCGCCTGATTCTTTTTTTACCAGTCGCAGTTTTGTCGCAGTTTCAGCCTCTTTTAACTATCCTTTTATATAGTTTCATTCGACTGAGCCTACTCGTTCAAGAAGATATAACTGGAGTCAAATCTGGGTTATAAAACATCAAGCGGGATTACCAGTTTTTCTTTGAGAACCGCTTGTCCGTCAAGGAATAAAGAGTCTATATTAAAAGTCCAAAACAGGCCGAATAGGTAAACCTTTATATGGATCTAGATAATCGCCCATATATGTGTTCGTTTTGAAGTACTTATAATTAAAATAACACGGCCATCCCTTATACTTACTCATTTCGCTAATCCAGAAATTGCTGTACCGCCAGACCGAAGATGCCGTGGAAGAGCATGGAGCTATAACAATGAACAAGAAATTCCCATTTGGGCCTGTTACTAAATAACCATCTTTGTTATAACATCTCTTGTCTTCCCATTTACAATTATCATATAATTCCGTTACTTCGCTTAATGTGGGCATTCTCCATTTCCCTGCCAATTTTACATGTGCAGCATCATACTTGGTCTTTGAAATATTGTTCCCGATGTTCAATATTATAGTGTTTTCAACTGAATCATAGAACGCGTAATTCTCTACCGTAAATGTCGATACTGCTCGTGGCTCTGTTTCTCCCCAAGCATAATAATCCCCCAATTGCTCAGTAGAAGTGGCTCCCAGATTACACGCAGACCATTTTACGCTTAATCCCAAGTCTACATCACCCGACATGACAAGATATGCCGTCTTAAAAGAATGGATTTCGCCATAGAAATAACAACCGTCATAATAAAGAATAGATCGATAATAATATCTAGTATTTGGATTAAGAGCACTCAATTGATATTCAATATTACCAGAATAAGCATACTTCATGCATATTTGACTATTCAACCCTGGATTCTCGTTGATATCGCACACCATCATAGCCAGCCAAGGAACCCCAACAATAGTCTCCGGGATAGAATAGTGCCCCGTTACAGTAGCAGACAACGGTGTGATATCAGATACTTCTCCCGTATTAAAAGAAATGTCGTTTGGCAGAGGAACTATTACAGTAACAGTGCAACTCGCGCGCTTTCCACCGGCATCAGCCATGACAACGGTCTCTCCGCATGATAAGGCAGTAACGGTTCCGTATTGATCAACACTTGCCACAGAGCCATTAGAGCTACTCCATACAACAACTCTATCTGAAGCGTTATCTGGCTCCACAACAGCTAAAAGCCTCTCTGATGACCCTTTTTCTAGACAAAGCGTATTTTTATTGAGCGACACTGATGATACCGGTATTACTTTTGTATTCACAACCACTTGGCAATAAGCACTCTTTCCCCCTACCGTTGCGGTTATTTGTGTTGATCCTACATTAAGCGCCGAAATAGCACCATTTTGATCCACAATAGCAACGGACGGATCACTGCTGGACCATGTTATCTCCTTGTCATCTGCATCATTAGGCATTATTGTCGCGGAAAAAACATAATCATCTCCTTCTTCAAGTTGTAACTCTGTTTGGTTCAGTTCAATTGCTTCTACTGGTATTATAACTTGAACAGAACAAGTATCCTGCATCTCTTCCGCCTTGGCAATAATTAATGTGGTTCCTTTACCTACTGCCGTAATAGTGCCATTCTCACTAACAGTAGCAACACTTAATGCTTGACTAATCCAAGTAACAGTCTTATTTGTCGCATTGTCTGGCTTAATCGTTACCTCCAGGGCTTCTGTTTCGCCTCTTGCCAACTTAACAGATGTCTTGTTAAGCGCCAATGATGTGATTCCCACTTTTTTGCCGACAGCGACTGAACATCTTGCCTCTTTATCTCCTGCCTTTGCGACAATTGTCGCTTCCCCTTGTCGTAGCGCCACCAATTTACCAACTGTATCTATCGATGCAATTGTGTCGTCAGAAGAGGACCAATAAACAGTTTTATCGGTAGCTTCATCTGGCTTTACTATGGCTACGAGTTTTACTTCTTCCCCCTCCAATAAAGACAACGATGTTGGTTCCACGACAATCGAAGACACTGCAATAGTTTTTGGCATGACAGTAATCAAGCAATCGGCTTTCTTCCCTCCAGCAAAGGCAGAAACCGTTGTGACACCCGGCTCGATGGCCGTAACATGACCCCTATCGCTGACGCCCGCTACAGATTGCCTCGAAGACGCCCAGTAGATCTTTTTATCTGTTGCATTACTAGGATAGATGATCGCCTCAAGTTGTACGGTTTCCCCGACAATCATTTCGGCACGATCTTGACTTAAATAAACATCTTGAACTGCTATTTCTGTCGGTTCGCTATTACATGCGAACAGTAACCATAGACACACACAAATAGGAAATACTCTTTTTATGTACAGCATAAAGACGCTTTTAATTTGGAAGTGCATTATCGTTCATCAATGTCTTCGGGATATAATAATTCAGTGACAGTGTCATTATCTTGCCACTGAGATAGTGGACTTTTACCCAATAACAAGTAGCCAATCCCCGGCAAAAGCAAACTATAATCAGCATTATATTCTATTCCTTTTGCCGCATTCTGAATGGCAGGGAATGGCTCAAGGATAACATATCTCGTATCCTTCTCATCACTAATTGATTGAAGAATTGCTTTAGCGAAATCTTTCCCTTGTCGGATACTAATGATTAAGAATGCTTTCCCCATGTTATTTACAATCCATCCGACTCCAAAGATGGCGGCATATAATACGAAAGTGTGGAGTACTTTGGCGTTTATTGCTCCGAGGACTGGACTCCCTGCATCAATAAACAATACTCCACACCGAGTATAGCATCGTGCAGAAAGCACGAAATGCCAAACAAGGTGATGATCGTACTGCTTCTTCCCTGATGCATTAGAAATTGTCCAGATTTCAGAGCAAGGATAAAAGCCTACACTTTCATCTAATATTTCGTGTCAGTTGCCTGACAGATACAAATATAGAAAAAGATTATGATAGTTAATGTCGACCAGAAAAGAGAAAAACTTCAATTTCCAAAGAACAAAAGGAATAATTACCTTTGATAAAAATATCATTGTTTATGAAGCGTCTGGTTCCCTTAATTATCTGTTTTATCACTTGCGGCTGTGCTATAACCTATCCGACAGGAGACTCTTTGATCATGGCAACGGCATTAGACTATACTCCACTAACAAAGGATGGCTTTTATCTTTCCCCTCTTCCTGTTAATCAGGGGGTCCTGGGTTCAAGTCCCCGAGGGGGAGCGCAAGCGGACGACCGAAAGGTTGTCCGCTTTTTTCGTTCCCCCACGGCTCGCCACTGTCAGACGTGAATATCACATCCCCCGACACTCCCTCCCCCTCGAGGACTTGAACCATTTTCGAGCTTAATCTCCTTCTCCCCACGCATTTCGCCAAGATGAAACCAGTGCACCCCCTTCAGAAGGCCCCCTGAAGGCCTCTGTCTGGTTTCATACCCCGAAATCGGCCTATGACGCCAGGTCACACCCCACCAGAATATGCTGTAGACAATTTGACCTGGTTTCATCCTGGCGAAAATCCATCTTTGCCCGCCTTTTCGCCAAACAGCGCCACAGGCTATAATCATCATACCCGTCCAAAAGCACTTGTGAAGTACCATAGCCACTAACTCCCGTGGCGCTAGCCCCGAAATCGAGCCCAGCGCCACGAACATAATAACACGATCCGCCCCAGAAGTATGTCTGAGGCACATCTCCCGTGTGAGTGCGTGGCGCTGCTTGGCGGATTCGCTTGCGAGTGGGCTACCAGGGCTGACGCCGGGGCGGGAGAGGAATGCGAAGGGCAAGACAAACGGGCCTTCGCTATCTGGAGGGGGGCGGCGGGAAGGCTTGGACGCCCTCCTCGCCACAAGTCCCGGCTCCGGCCCTCTATAGAATTATAGTTCCAGACGCGGGGAAGGGATTTCGACTTCGAGCATTCATGCCCGCTTCGGGCGACTAGGGGCGGCATACCTTAAATCGACCTCTTCTGCCGGGCTGACGCCCAAGCCCAAGTGAATACCGTGGCTCGAGTCGCGGCTATTCCCAGTCGAAATTCTCGCGGCCGGCGGCGAGCTCGAAGTGGAGCTTGGCGATGCCGAGGTCGATGTGCGTGTAGCCGACCATAGAGAAGAGGGCGACGGCGCGGACGGTACGGGGGCCGCGGAGGGAGAAGCGAAACTTCTGCTGGTTGATGGCGGTGGGAGCGAGACGGGCGGCCTCGATTCCGCGAAGGAACCATTCGGGCGGCGCGGCGGCGGTCCCGCTCGCCGCCCCGATCCCGGCAGAAGTTTCGTAAAACTCCTCCGCGGGCCTCAGCGGATGCTGCACTCCGTCGTTTTCGCCGTAGCCCAGCGAGATCACGCAGTGCAGCGTGTCGCCGGGCCGAAGGGTGAACGCTCCGGGCGTCTTCGTGTAGGTAAGCCCGACCCAGCAGGTCCGCAGCCCGAGCGTCTGCGCCAGCAGCACCAGCGCTTCACCGTGGTAACCGACCGCCTCTTCGGCCTCACGCCCCTTCGGCCCGGCCATAACGAAGTAGTTCCGTACGCCGGCGAACTGCCCGTACTTCCACACCCCGCTAGCGAACGCACGCGGCTCCTCGAGAACGAGCTGCACGTTAAGGCCGGTCGCGCTGTTGATCTTCGCGATCGCATCCCGCAGCGCGCTGACCTTTTCCGGCTCTATGGGCCGGTCAATATACCTGCGGACGGAATGCCGCTCGTCTATCGCTTCTAACAGTGTCATAATCTATTGGTCAAGCATCGCCTCGCAGGCGGTCAGCAGATCCTGGAACGTTTGCTCGAAATCACCAGTGTACCACGGATCGGCCACGTCGCGCCCGCTGCCGGCGTAGGACATCATCAGGTGAATCTTGCGCTCCGGGTCGGCGGGGATGATGTGGCTGATCAGCCGGAGGTTGGACGCGTCCATACAGATGATGCGGTCGAAACGTCCATAGTCATCCGCGCTGATCCTGCGAGCCCGCTTATCCGGGTCGAATGGGATCCCGTGCTGGGCCAGGCAACGCTTTGCCGGAGGATAGATGGGGTTGCCCTCTTCCTCCCACGACACCGCGCCCGACTCGATGTAATACTCACTCTCCACCCCACGGGCCTTCACCAGCGCCTTCAGGATGAACTCCGCCATCGGACTGCGGCAGATATTGCCGTGGCACACGAACAAGATTCTCTTCATACTCCGCGAAGATCCCTAGATTATTAGTCCCTGATCTCCACGCCGCCGAAGGCGACTTTGCCGTTGATGACGAGGGAGGGGGTGCCGCTATCGTTTTTCGTGCGGCGGTTGTCCGAGACGCCGCCGAAGGCGCTGCTGGTCGCGAGTTTGACCGCGATGCCCTGGGGGACGATGATGGTCGCGCCGCCGAATGCGACATTGAGGTTGATGTAAGCGTCGCCCACGATTTCGGCGTCGCGGAGGTCCACCAGAAGGCCGCCGAACGACGCCTCCACATCCGCGCCTTCGAACTTCTCGCCCGCGAATGACAATTCCTGCTTTCCGAAGGTGGTCTCGATGTGGCGAATGTCTTTACCGTCGCGGTTGACTATCTTGAGTTCTGACACCCCTTTGTAGGAACAGCTCTTGAAGAACAGGAGCTGCAGGCCGAAGCCGATTACCACCAGCGCCAGGCCGAGTTGCCACATCATTTTCCACGTGATGACGTCGCGCGCCGCCAAAAGCAGCAGCACACCGATGCCGATTCCCATACACGCGCCGACCTTGTTCTTGTCCACGAAGAGGCCGTAGATGCTCGGGATGATTACGAACAGGGCCCACCAACCTTTGGTAGAGAACTCTAAAGTGAGTACTCCGAGTATGCTTAGGATCCACAGCACGCCTGCGGCTATCAGAGCCAGGGCGAAGATGATTTTGAATGCTTGTTTCATATCTTAAAGTTGTTTATTCTGCGATAGAATCGGTTACCGGGCGGATTGTGCAGCCGTGGTAACGGAGGGTGGAGGCGGTGAAGCCGTAGCCCGAGTAGTGATGGAGAAGGATGGCGTTCTCCGGGAGATTAGTATTCAGGTCGGAGGTCCAGTAGGCGCAGTAAGAGCCTGCGTCGATGAGGTCGTGGACATCGAACATACCGGCCGCGGGAAGGAAGATGCTGGCTCCGTTGGTGGCGGCGATTTCGAAGCCGCTCACGCCCTCGAGCGTGGTCCAGGTCCACGCGCATTCGGAGATCAGCTCCATCCACTCCCCTTCCGTGGGGATGCGCCAGGCGCTGCCGAGGGTGACCGTGGCCGCATCGTCTTCAGGGTCGATGATGGTGTTGCCGTCCGGATCGCCCTCCTTCGCCCAGCAGTTGTTCAGCCCGGCCGGGCAGTACTTCGTCACATTCGGGTAGTCCCCGTACCAGCGATAGGAGGCCGCGCCGTAGCCGTCCGGTTTGCTCGCCTTCCACGTCAGAGGGTCCAGGCTGGAGTAGTACGGCTCGATCTCCGCCCACGCGTAGTAATCGCCATACTCCTCCGGCTTCGTCGCGCCGACGTTGCAACTCGCCCATTTCACGCTCAGCCCAAGGTCCACGGCGCCGTCGTCCTGCGGTTCGGGCGTGGGATCAGGATCCGGCGTAGGATCGGGGTCCGGGGTCGGGTCGGGGTCGGGATCCGGAGTCGGGGTCACGTAGATGGGAGTGTTGATGCCCGTGCCCGGCTCCTGTTCGGTGTCCGGGGTGCAAGCGAAGGCGAATGCCACCAGGGCCGCCAGCATTATCGCGAAAGTTAGATAACGAGTCATTTGTTTTGTGTTTACTAATCAACAAAGATAGTGATTAATAACCATTTCGCGTTACAGCCGGGAAACAAGTTCTTCGGGAGTGAGGTCGTTCATCAACGAGAAGGCGAACCACTTCTTGCCTAGGTCTTTTAACGAAGCGCCGATATGGTAGACCTTGTCATCGATAATGAGGAACCGATCGTGCGCTTTGTTGAACGGTACCACCTCAATTGGCGGGTACTGGGAGTTGTGCTTATCAAGATCGAGTTGGAGTTGTGGAGATATCATTTGAGTGTATATGGTTGCCGAGAGTCCTGTCTCGCGTTTATCCATCATAGTCAAGACAGTATCATCCACATAATTGTCGATGAGAACGATACTGACCTTGGCACTCTTTATGAGTCCGCAGACGAACTCATAGGCGTCGTAGATTTGACCATCGAAGAAAATTCCCTCAACGGGAGGTAATGACGTTTTAACAAAGAAATCGATCTTCTCCTCAGCTTTAGACACCCTTCTTTCTAGTTTCTCTATGCGGGGATTAATGGCATATCCTTTTATGAGGTATTCTTTGAGAACGGAAGTGGCCCAAATGCGGAAAGCAGTGGCATCCTTCGATTTAACCCGATAACCGACAGAGATTATTACATCAAGGTTGTAATACGTAATATAATCTTCG
>JAGAAF010000058.1 GCA_017615435.1 Bacteroidales bacterium | reverse complement strand
GAGGGCCGCCCTGAGGGCCACCCTGGCCGGGCTGAGGACCGGCTCCGGGGCCGCCGGGCTGGCCGGACATAGCGGAGTAGATCTCGCTCATAACCTTGTTGATTTCCTCGGTGTAGCGGTCGATGTCTGCGAGATTCTGGTTCTTCACGGCCTCCTTGAGGGCGTTGAGAGGAGTCTCGATCTGCGACTTTTTGTCGGCAGGAATCTTGTCGCCGTTGTCCTTGAGGAATTTCTCGACCTGGAAGCTGAGTGCGTCCGCATTGTTGATCTTGTCCACGCGCTCGCGTTCTGCCTTGTCGGCCTCTTCGTTGGCCTTCGCCTCGTCACGCATACGCTGGATCTCGGCGTCGGTAAGACCGGAAGATGCTTCGATGCGGATGTGCTGCTCCTTGCCCGTCGCCTTGTCTTTTGCGGAGACGGAGAGGATGCCGTTGGTGTCGATGTCAAAGGAAACCTCGATCTGAGGGATTCCGCGCGGAGCAGGTGCGATGCCGTCCAGATGGAAGACGCCGATCTGCTTGTTGTCCTTCGCCATAGGGCGTTCGCCCTGGAGAACCCTGATCTCCACTGAAGGCTGGTTGTCAGCCGCGGTCGAGAAGACCTGATCCTTATGTACCGGGATGGTGGTGTTGGACTCGATGAGTTTTGTCATCACGCCGCCGAGGGTCTCGATACCGAGGCTCAGAGGGGTGACATCCAGAAGGAGAACGTCCTTCACGTCGCCGGCGAGAACGCCGCCCTGGATGGCCGCGCCAACTGCCACGACTTCGTCCGGGTTCACGCTCTTGTTGGGCTCCTTGCCGAAGAAGTCCTTCACTATTTCCTGGACCTTCGGGATACGGGTCGAACCGCCGACGAGGATGACCTCGTCAATCTGCGATGCGGTGAGGTGTGCATCCTCGAGCGCCTTGCGGCAAGGCTCCACGGTCCTGCGGAAGAGATCGTCGCAGAGTGCTTCGAACTTCGCGCGGGTGAGGGTCTTCACCAAGTGCTTGGGCATACCGTCCACAGCGGTGATATAAGGAAGGTTGATTTCAGCTGAAGTCTGGTTCGAGAGTTCAATCTTCGCTTTCTCGGCAGCCTCCTTAAGTCTCTGAAGGGCCATAGGGTCTTTCTTGAGGTCCATTCCGCCGTTCTCGGATGCGAACTCGCTTGCGAGCCAGTCGATCACGACCTGGTCGAAATCGTCGCCGCCGAGGTGGGTGTCACCGTTGGTGGACTTCACTTCGAACACGCCGTCACCAAGTTCGAGGATACTGATATCGAAGGTGCCGCCGCCGAGATCGTAGACAGCGACCTTCATATTCTTGTTCTTCTTGTCAAGGCCATAGGCCAGAGCAGCCGCGGTAGGCTCGTTGATGATACGCTTCACATCGAGTCCTGCGATCTTTCCCGCTTCCTTGGTCGCCTGACGCTGGGAGTCGGAGAAGTATGCAGGGACAGTGATGACAGCCTCTGTCACTTCCTGGCGGAGATAGTCCTCGGCAGTCTTCTTCATCTTCTGAAGAATGATTGCGGAAATCTCCTGAGGTGAATAGAGTTTGCCGCTGATATCGATACGAGGAGTGTTGTTCTCTCCCCTTGCGACTGAATAAGGCACACGGGCGATTTCCTTACCCACCTGATCGTAGGTCTCGCCCATAAAGCGCTTGATAGAGAAGATCGTGTTCTTGGGGTTCGTGACAGCCTGACGTTTTGCAGTGTCACCCACCTTGCGCTCGCCGCCGTCAGTGAATGCGACTACCGAAGGAGTCGTGCGGTGGCCTTCATTGTTGATGATGACGGTAGGCTGGTTGCCTTCCATCACTGCGACGCAGGAATTGGTTGTTCCGAGGTCGATACCGATAATTTTTCCCATAATATCTGTTTTTTAACTTTTTGTCTCACTTAACCTTCCTTCCGAAGGTCACAATCCATTCATCGAAACCCGTGCCACCCTCGCATTTCTGACAATTTGTCACAATTAATATTTTTTTGAAATAAAACGGAAAATCATTATCTTCGCAGCGATTAACGATTAGTTCGAGTAAAATATAAACACACACATATTATGAAACTGTACAACATTATCAAAGTGGCAGCCCTTGCAGCGCTTGTAGTAGTGGGCGCATCGTCCTGCCAGTCCAAGAAGAAGAAAGCAGCCGCTGAGGCAGCAGCAAAGGCAGCAGCCGAGGAGGCAGCCCGCCAGAAAGCCGCCGAGGAAGAGGCCGCAAGACTTGCAGCCCTCACCTTCGAAGTTACCGAGGATGTGGCTCTTTCAGCAAGCGAGACTGTCGCCGACGGAGCAGAGGCTTATGCCCAGGCTCTCGCAGAGGCGAAGAAGGCAACCGCATACGGAGCTACCAGCTTCGCAGTCCCTACCGCCGGCCTTCTCTATGCCGACGAGCAGTGCTCACTTTCAGAGGACGCCAAGGGAGCTCTCCAGGCTTTCCTCGACGTGTGGAACGCTTCCGACAAGAAGTCGGTCATCCTCATCGAGGCCTATTCCAATGATGGAACCAAAGCCGCTCCCGAAGGATGCAGCAAAGCTGATTACAATGCCGCTATCGCAGTCGAACGTGCCAACCTCGTAAGGGCTTGGCTCTACGCAAAGCAGGTTCCCGCCAGGAACGTCAAGGTGGCCGACAAGCCCCGCAAGACCGACGGCGACCAGAAGCGCGTAAACGTCAGCATCAAGTAATTGTGGCTCAATACCGCACACTTACAGACAATGAGATCCGGGACCTTGAGTCCCGGATTCTTTTTGAAGATAACCACCTGATCGTCGTCAACAAGAAGGTCGGGGAGATAGTCCAGGGCGACAAGACGGGCGACGAATGCCTGGCCGAGACTCTGAAGGCCTACATCGCCGCGCGCGACGACAAGCCGGGGCAGGTGTTTATGGGCGTGCCGCACAGGCTGGACCGCCCGGTAAGCGGAGTGTGCGTATTTGCCAAGACATCCAAGGCCCTGAGCCGCCTGTGCGAATCTTTCCGCACCTCGGAGGCGCACAAGACTTATTGGGCGCTATGCTGCTCGAAACCAGAACCCGCCGAGGGTCACCTCGAGGACTGGCTGATCAGGAACGAGAAGCAGAACAAATCCTATATCGTCCCGGAAGGGCGGAACGGAGCCAAACTGGCCAAACTCAACTATAAATATCTTCGCAGCACCGACCGCTATCATCTGGTCGAGGTCCAGCTGCTTACCGGCCGTCATCACCAGATACGCTGTCAGTTGAGCCATCTGGGCTGCCCCATCAAGGGCGACCTGAAGTACGGATCGCCCAGATCCAATCCCGACGGAGGCATCTGTCTCCACGCCAGAAGCATCAGCTTCATCCACCCGGTGAGAAAAGAGCCCCTCACCATCACGGCCGAAGTGCCCTCCACCTGGAAGGGAATCGCGGAATAACAGCCCCTCGAACGCGGGCCATATACTCGCTCGGGCGCTCCTTCATCATCAGTTTAAAGGAAGAATTGAAAGTAGGGAGAGTGTTGAAGCCGGACAGCTTCGCCACTTCCTCTATCTTCATATGGGGATCCTTTCGCATCAGGTCAGAAGCATAGACTATACGATAATAGTTCACGAGCCAGCGGAAGTTGCGGCCCGAACATATGTTTATTGTCCTGGACAGAAAGGCCCTGTTACAGAAAAGACGCTTCGCCAGCTGCCCGATGCAGAAATCTCCGTCCAGCCACGGCTTCTTCTCATCCATCAGCGCGAGGACTCTCGAATAAAGCTTCGTCATCTGGGGAGCATTGTCTTCCAAATATGAGTAATCGGGAGATACCGGACGGGGAGGGAGCAAGGGCTTGCGCCTTTTGAAAAACGCGAACAGATTCATAGTTTCTATTGTTGGTTCGGGGCAAATATATTAAAAAAATCCCGCCACAATACTGTGTGGTGGGACTGATTTAATCTTTTGTGACGGAAAAAACTGAAAATTATTTTTTTCGTCCACCTTTGATTGACTCGAAGCCTTTTCCGTATACACCAGTTACAGACGACACAGAGAGGAATGCGTTCGGGTCGATTCTCTTGATTTCGCGCAAAAGTACATTGAGGTCGTACTTGCGGGTGATAACCATCAGAACCTCGGTATTTTCCTTGGTGTACCAGCCTTTTCCGTCGAGAACGGTCACTCCGCGATGGAGATTCTCCGTAATCATATCGGCAATCTCGCGATAGTGCTTCGAGAGGACGAAAAGCTGGACGCTCTGGCGCGAGCCCTGAATCGTAAGATCCAGCACGGTCGAGACAAGGGTAATCAGCACGAAGCCATAAACGACAGTCGTAATCTTTTCCACGAGCGGAAGAGCCTGGCCGTCCGAGCCGTACGAAGGAACGAGCAGCGAAGAGAGGATGATAATAGCATCAGTAATGAGGACCATCCTTCCGGGAGACACATTGCGATATTTGTTCACCACGAGAGCGATAATATCCGTTCCGCCCGTGCTTCCTCCCTGCGACATTGTAAGGCCTATTCCAAAGCCCACCAGGATGGCACCCATAATGGTGCTCATCAGTTTGCCGTTGGCCAGAGCGATCTCCTCGATGAAAGGAGTCGGAATAATATCCTGGAAGACGTTCAGTCCTACTGACGCTATAACAATCGCATAGACCGTCTTAACCCCGAAGTTGCGTCCTAAAGTAAGCAGTGCTATGATCAGCAATATCACGTTCAGGGCGAAGTAGGTGTAACCCATCTTGATGAAACCGTGAGTCGCGTACTGGACGATGGAAGCGATACCGGTTACTCCGCCGCCCACGAGGTGGTTGGGCACCAGAAAAATGCTCCACCCGAGAACGTAGCACAGGATACCGAAGGTGATGAGTCCGTACTCCTTGACTCCGACCAGTATTTTTTTAGTGTTTAGATTCATTCTTCTTTCCTTTGTTTATGAGGGCTTTCGCATCATCCGCACCGCCCTTGATTTCCTCGAAGCCTTCGCCATAGACGCTCTTGGTCGCCGAAACCGACATAAATGCCCGAGGGTCGATAGCCTTTATTTCCTTCATCAGGGAAGAGAACTCGCGGCGGTTGATGAGTATCAGCAGCACGTTCTTCTCTTTCCTGGTGTACCAGCCTTGAGCCTTGAGCACCGTCACTCCCCTCTCCAGATTGTGGATAATATGGTCAGCTATCTCCTGATACTTCTCCGAGAAGACCATCAGCTGGAACGAAGACTTGTGGCCGCTCACGATATCGTCGATCAGCAGGTTGAAGATAACTATCTCCACCACACCGTAAGTGGCGTCCGTGAAGGTCTTGTCCGGGAGGAAGAGCAGCAAAGCCACCGTGATAAGGTCCGTGATGAGGAACACCACGCTCAGCTGCACCGGATAGTACTTGTTGATCATAATGGCCACTATGTCCGTGCCTCCCGTGCTTCCGCCGAAACGGATTACGAGGCCAAGGCCCGTGGCTTCCAGGGTACCCGCAATCACGGGAACAAGCAAAGTGTCCTTCACATAGAAGAAATGTCCGGGAAGGCACTGAAGCCCGGGGATGCTGGCGATAATCTGCATCGCCACGGTGGACATAATGATGGCGTATATGGTCTTGAAGCCGAAGCCTATGCCCATCGCGAAAACGGCGACTACTATGAGCAGCACGTTTATGCCCATATACGTGTACTGCGCCGGAATAAGGCCTCCCGTAGCATACTGGATGATGGTCGAAAGACCCATCATTCCGCCGGCGGACATCCCGCAGGGAATCATAAATCCTTCCCAGCACCAGGCAAAAATGAAACACGCCAGGGTGATGATCAGGTAATCCTGGATGAGTAAACTAACCTTCGAAGGTTTCATTACTTGACAACAATATTGATGATTCTGCCGGGCACGACTATCACCTTGACGATGGTCTGTCCCTCAACATATTTGCCCGTCTGAGGCAGCTCGCGGACCGCAGCTTCCACCTCGGCCGGAGTTGCGCTCTTAGGAAGATCCACGGTGAAGCGCATCTTGCCGTTGAACTGGACGGGATAGGTAACGCTGTCCTCCACGGTGTAAGCCGCGACATACTCCGGGAACGAGGCGTCGCATACGCTCGTCTTGTGCCCCAGCGCCTCCCACAGCTCTTCGGCCATATGCGGCGCGAAGGGCGAGAGAAGCACCACCAGCGGCTCGAGCACTTCGCGCTTGTGACACTCCCCGAGCTCGGAGAGCGCGATCATAAACGCGCTGATGTTCGTATTGTAAGACATAGCCTCGATATCCTCCTGCTCCTTGCCGATAAGTTTGTGAAGAGCCTTCAGCTCGGCCGGAGTCGCCTTCTCGTCCGTGACGATAAGCTGGTCGCGATCATAGAACAGCCTCCAGAATTTCTTGAGGAAGCGGTTCACGCCGTCGATGCCCTTGGTATCCCAGGGCTTGCTCTGCTCGATGGGACCGAGGAACATCTCGTAAAGGCGGAGAGTGTCGGCACCGTAGGTGTCGCAGATATCGTCCGGATTCACCACGTTGTACATACTCTTGCTCATCTTCTCCACAGCCCATCCGCAGATGTATTCGCCGTTCTCGAGGACGAACTCCGCATCCGCGAACTCCGGCCTCCACGCCCTGAAAGCATCGAGGTCGAGCTTGTCGTTACGGACTATGTTGATGTCCACGTGTATCTCAGTGGTCTCGTACTGATCCTTGAGCCCGAGCGAAACGAACTTGTTCGTGCCGACTATGCGGTAAACGAAATTCGAACGGCCCTGGATCATACCCTGGTTGACGAGTTTCGCGAACGGTTCATCGCAGCAGACGTAACCGAGGTCATAGAGGAACTTGTTCCAGAAGCGCGAGTAGATGAGGTGTCCGGTCGCGTGCTCCGTACCGCCCACATAAAGGTCCACGTTGCGCCAGTAATCGTTCGCCTTGCGGCCTACCAGCGCCTCGCCGTTGTGCGGGTCCATATAGCGCAGGTAGTATGCCGACGATCCGGCGAAGCCAGGCATAGTCGAGGTCTCGAGCGGATATCCTTTGTAGGTCCAGTCCTTCGCGCGTGCGAGCGGCGGTTCGCCGTTGCTCGACGGTTTGTATGAACTGATTTCAGGCAGCGTGAGCGGCAGATCCTTCTCGTCCACGGGCGTGGGTATGCCGTCCTTGTAGTAGATCGGGAACGGCTCGCCCCAGTAACGCTGACGGCTGAAGATGGCGTCGCGCAGACGGTAGTTGGTCTTCCTGCGGCCGAGGCCGTGCTCTTCCGCATAGTCCTTCGCCGCTTCGATCGCCTGCTTCACGTCCATTCCGTCGAGGAAACCGCTGTTGCACATCTTGCCCTCCTTCGCGTCGAACGACTGCCCGGACACGTCGCAGCCCTCGATGATGGGCACTATCGGCAGGCCGAACTTCTTCGCAAAGGCGTAGTCGCGGCTGTCGTGGGCAGGAACGGCCATAATGGCGCCCGTGCCGTAGCCGGCGAGGACATATTCGCTTATCCAGATGGGGACCTTCTCGCCCGTGAGGGGGTTGATGCCGTAAGAGCCGGCGAACACGCCCGTGACCGACTTGGTCTCCGCGATGCGCTCACGCTCTGTCTTCTTGCGGACTTCCTTGACGTAGGCCTGGACGGCCTCTTTCCGGGACTCGGCGGTCAGCTGGTCCACTAGCTCACTTTCGGGAGCGAGCACCATAAAGGTGACGCCGAAGATGGTATCCACTCTGGTAGTGAAGATGGTAACCGGCAGTTCGCGTCCGTCGCAGACGGTGTTGAAGACCACTTCAGTGCCTTCGGACTTGCCTATCCAGTTGCGCTGCATCTCCTTCAGGGAGTCTGTCCACGCGAGTGAATCCAGGCTCTCGAGCAGACGTCCGGCATAGGCCGATACGCGCAGCTGCCACTGCTTCATCTTCTTCTGTTCCACGGGGAAACCGCCGCGAACGCTAAGGCCGTCCTTCACCTCGTCGTTGGCCAGGACAGTGCCCAGACCTTCACACCAGTTGACGGAAGTCTCGCCCAGATAGGCGATGCGCCAGCGCATAAGGATGTCCGACTTCTCCTTTTCGGAAGCGGCGGCCCACATTTCGGGCGTGACATCTTCATAGCCGGTCGTCTCGAGTTTCGCGATGAGTTCCTCGATGGGGCGGGCCTTGTTCTGAGCCGGATCGAACCAGCTTCCGAACATCTTCAGAAAGGCCCACTGCGTCCATTTGTAATACTCGGGATCGCAGGTTTTCACTTCGCGCGACCAGTCGTAGCAGAAACCGATACGGTCCAGTTGCTCACGGTAACGCGCTATGTTTTTCATAGTGGTGACCTCAGGGTGCTGACCGGTCTGGATGGCATACTGCTCGGCGGGAAGGCCGAAGGCGTCGTAGCCCATCGGGTGCAGCACGTTGAAGCCGCGAAGACGCTTGTAGCGGGAGAAAATGTCGCTGGCTATGTAACCAAGCGGATGTCCAACGTGCAGCCCCGCACCAGAGGGGTACGGAAACATATCCAGCACGTAAAACTTCGGGCGGCCGCTATCCTCCGAGACTTTATACGTCCCTTCGGAGCGCCATCTCTCCTGCCATTTGCGCTCTATCTTCTTAAAATCGTAATCCATTACTAACTACTGCTTCTTACTTGACCACAAGGACGTAAGCGTCCGCGGGGCAGAATTTCTTCGTTTTGATTTCGTCGAGGGTCTTGAGAGCTTCAGCCCTGTTGTCCGTCGGGTTCACAGCCACGGCGGTGAGGCAGTTGCTGAACGGGATGGTCACGGTCTTGTAACCGGCCTTCTCCGCCCTTCTGACCTGAGCGGTAACGTTCTCTCCCTTGGCGAAAGCGCCGATAACCACATAGTACTTGTTCTCCAGAACGGCCTTCTTGCAGACGGGTCCGGGGAACACGCGGGCGGCCTTGGGAGCTGCCTTGGGCGCAGGTTTCGCGGCCGGAGCGGGCTTTGCCTTCGGGGCGGGCTTGGCTGCGGGCTTCGGTGCGGGTGCGGGCTTTGCCACAGGGGCAGGCTTCTCCACGGGAACTGCCTCCACGACAGGCTCCGGTTCCGCCACCGGCTCACATTTCTCTTCGCACTGCATCTCGCAGGCTTTCTCAGCACATTTTTCCGTCTTGCAGGAATCGCAAGGCATACCTTTGCAACAAAGGGAATCTTTGCAGCAGAGACTGTCAGCGCAGCAGAGGCTGTCGGCGCAGCAGAGCGAATCTGCAGGGGCGTCGATCTCGACGACCTCTGCGGCGTCCATAGCTTCGATCTGATCGGAAGTGGGACGGCCGGCAATCTGACGGATGAAATCGCAGCCGGACACCATAAGTGCGAGCGCAGCGACTAAGGCAATGGTAGTAATCTTTTTCATATGGTTAATTATTATGATTTTCTACAACCCACAAATTTAACAAGTTTGCCGACAAAATAAAATACCTATATTTGTACTATGAAGAAAACGATCAAGCTCGAAGGCGTCGATCCCGTCGGTCTGTACGGCGTCGGCAACAAAATCCTCGAAGAATTCTGTTCTTATTTTCCCACGCTTAAGGTGGTCGCAAGAGGCGACGAACTCATCCTTGACGGCAAACCCGCGGACATCGAGGAGTTCAACCAGAAACTCGGAGCCCTGATCGAAAAACGCCATCACAAGATGAACCTCACGATCTATGACGTGGAGGACATCTTCGACGGTGAATCTTCCCCCGAGAGCTTTAAGCTCAGCGGAGAGGCCATCATCGTACACAACACCGAAGGCAAGCCCATCCGCGCCCGCAATGCCCGCCAGCAGGAACTGGTGAAAGCCTATTTCGACAACGACCTCATCTTCGCCCTCGGCCCCGCCGGCACGGGCAAGACCTACATCGCCATAGCCCTGGCCGTGCGCGCGCTGAAGAACCGCGAGATCAGGCGCATCATACTCACCCGCCCCGCCGTGGAGGCCGGCGAGCGCCTCGGCTTCCTGCCCGGAGACCTCAAGGAAAAGCTCGATCCGTATCTGCAGCCACTCTACGACGCGCTGGGAGATATGATCCCGCCGAAGAAGCTCCAGGAATTTATGCAGGACGGAACAATACAGATTGCGCCTCTGGCCTATATGCGCGGCCGTACCCTGGACAGGGCCTGCGTCATACTCGACGAGGCTCAGAACACGAATATGGGCCAGCTCAAGATGTTCCTCACCCGTATGGGCTGCGAGGCCAAGTTCATAGTCACCGGCGACACATCGCAAATCGACCTTCCCAACCGCGAAGACAGCGGACTTGAGAAGGCCGTAGAGAAGCTCTCAAAAATAAAAGGTGTCGCAACCATCACCTTCGGAAACGAAGATATAGTGCGACACCCTTTGGTGGGAAAGATCGTTACTGCCTTGCAGCCTTGACGATCGCGTCGTATTTGTCGTACTTCTCCTTGTACACGGGATCATCGTAAGAGAAGCGGTAGCAGGCGTTCTTAAGGTACTCGCTCACCGCGACTTTGATATTGTCTTCCTTGGTGATCTCGAAAGCCTTCTCGAACGGTTCGACGCAGTTCTTCAGAGCCTGCTCGAACTCAGCCATAATCTTGTCGTACTTCTTGTAATCCATCTCGGCCGCAGCTGCATCCTGGAGGTCGACGGCTTTGTTGTACCAGTACTGACCTTCTCCGATGAAACCGAACTCGTACTCGGGATTGATTTCCGCGCACTGCCTATAGGCCTTGAGCGCGTTCTCGGCATCCTCGAGCTGGAGATAGATGTTACCCTCAACATAGTAGAGCGAAGCATTGTCGGGCTCGTTGGCCTTGGCTGCTCCGATAAGCTCGAACAGACGGTCGGTGTTTCCGCCGGATGAGAGGTAGAAGTTGATGAGGCCGACAAGAACGCTCTGGCTCTGAGGGAACTTCATAAACGCTTCCTCCAGATAGGCCTGGCGGGCTTCCTGATCGCCGTCTTTGTCAGCGAGGTCGGCAAGCTTTGCATAGGCGTCGCCTTCTTCACCATAGTAGCCAATCTCCACGCTCTGATTGAGGAACTTCTTCGCCCTGTCGTTCTGACCGAGCATCCAGGCGGTAAGACCGGTGTTGTAAATGGCGCTGGTGTCCACCTTTGCGTAAGGCTCCTGCATCGAAACCTCGGCTGCCTTCTCGAAATAATAAGAAGCTTTCTCGAGGTTGCCGAAGGTATACGCATTGTACGCCTCATCCACGAGTTTACTCTCGATGAGAGCGAGTCCTTCGCTTATCTCCTTCTTCTTGCTGCCCTTCACATCGAGCTCGTAAGCCTTGGCATAAGCCTCGGCACCCTTCTCGAGAGCATCCGGGAAGATAGGGGCGGTGATGACGATGAGCTGGAGAATCTCGCCGGCATTGTAATAATAATCACGGGTGGCGTAGGTCTCCTTGAGCATCTGCTGTCCGTTCACCTCCACATATTCGGCGGAGGCGGGTTTGTCGTCAGCGAGGATGAGAGCAAGGTCAGCCCTCGATGCGCCGATCCAGCCGTTTCCGCTGGGAGCGTTGTAGGCATCGATATAAGCCTTGCCAAGCTTGGTCCAGGTGGCGAGTTTTGTGCTCTTCTTCGCATCCTGAGATGCGGCGATTGCCTTCTCAGCGGCCTTTGTTGCTGCCGAGACCGACTTGTTCTGCTGCTGGGCATAACCCATCTGCAGCGAAGCCAGGAGCGCGAGCGCTAAAAAGATTCTTTTCATATTCTTTGTTTTTAGTGTTGATTATTCTTCAACTGTTTGTACTTCTTCCTCTTCCTCCTCGTGAGCGACCACAGACACCGCTGCGATGCTGTCTCCCTCCCTGATGTTGATCAGTTTGACGCCCTGGGTCGCACGGCCTGCAAGCCTGATGTCCGTGACCGCCATTCTGATCGTGAGGCCGGATTTGGTGATTATCATCAAGTCGTTCTCCTCGGTGACGTTCTTGATGGCTACCAGAGCGCCCGTCTTCTCGGTGATGTTAAGAGTGCGGACACCCTTTGCACCTCGGTTCGTATGACGGTAATCGTCTCCATATGAACGTTTTCCGTAACCATTCTCACTGACAACCAGCACGGTGTGATTCTGCGCGTCTTCCGCAGAAGGATTACGGCTGATTGCACCGACCACGACATCGTCTTCCGCAAGATTAATGCCACGTACGCCCATAGAGGCACGTCCGAGGGTCCTGGCATCCTCTTCGTCGAAGCGGACGCAGTAGCCTGCGCGACCGGCAATCATAATCTCTTCCGTGCCGCTGGTGAGCAGCGCGTCGAGCAAACCGTCGCCCTCTTTGAAATTGATGGCGATAAGGCCCTTGTTGCGGCTGCGGGCGTTCGCGTACTCGGTAAGGCAGGTCCTCTTGATGATACCGCTGCGGGTGATAAGCACCACGAAATGGGCATCAGTATATTCCCTGCTCTCGATCTTCGCGGCGTTCAGGTAAGTCTTTATCTTGTCGTCCTGGTCGATCGCGAGCAGATTCTGCACGGCGCGGCCCTTGGAGGTCCTGGTTCCTTCCGGAATTTCGTAGACCTTGAGCCTGTAGCAGATACCCTTCTCAGTGAAGAAGAGCATAGTGCTGTGCATATTCGCGACATAGATATGCTCTATGAAGTCCTCGTCTCTCGTGGCGCTGGCTTTCTTGCCCACACCGCCGCGGGACTGGACGTGGAACTCGGTAAGAGAAGTCCTCTTGATGTAACCGAAGTGAGAGATCGTGATGACCACATCTTCGTCCGCATAGAAGTCTTCCGGATTGAATTCCTCCGAGCTGAAGGTGATTTCCGTGCGGCGGGGATCGCCGTACTTCTCCTTCAATGCCATACTCTCCGCCTTGACGATGGCAAGCTGCTTCTCCTCGCTGCCGAGGATTTCCTCGCACTCCGCGATGAAGGCCTGGAGCTTGTCGAATTCGTCCTGGAGCTTCTCCTTCTCGAGGCCGGTGAGCTGACGCAGACGCATATCCACGATGGCGCTCGCCTGCTCCTCGGAGAAATCGAAGCGGGCCATAAGCTCGGCCTTCGCTTCATCCACGCTCTTCGAGTGCTTGATGATCTGAACGATATCGTCGATGACGTCGATAGCCTTCAGCAAACCTTCCACGATGTGAGCCCTCTTCTTCGCCTTTTCAAGCTCGAAACGCGTGCGGCGGACCACCACTTCGTGACGGAAGTCCACGAACACCTTGAGCATATCCTTGAGCGACAGAGTCCTCGGGCGGCCGCCCACGAGGGCGACGTTGTTGAAAGCGAAGCTCGACTGCAGGGCGGTGTACTTGTACAGGGTGTTGAGCACCACGTTCGCGTTCGCATCCTTCTTGACGATGAACTCGATCCTGATACCGTCCCTGTTCGACAGCTCGCGTATGTCGGAAATGCCCTCTATCTTCTTGTCGCGGATCATCTCGCCTATGCGGGCGATCATCTCCGCCTTGTTCACCATATACGGAATCTCAGTGACCACGATCACCTGATGCCCACGCTCATCCTCCTCGATTTCCGCCTTTGCGCGAAGGACCACCCTGCCGCGACCGGTAGTGTACGCGTCCACGATGCCCTGACGGCCCATAACTATTCCGCCTGTCGGGAAATCGGGGCCCTTGATGTGCTCCATCAGCCCCTCCACGTCGATCTCCGGGTTGTCAATGTACGCGCAGATGGCGTCGCAGCACTCCGAAAGGTTATGCGGGGCCATATTTGTGGCCATACCGACCGCGATGCCGGCGGAGCCGTTGAGCAGGAGCAGAGGCGCCTTCGTCGGAAGGACGGTCGGCTCCATAATGGTATCGTCGAAATTGAGGGTGAAATCTACAGTGTCCTTGTCGAGGTCGCCGAGGACGTCGTCCGCCATTTTGTCCAGCTTCGCTTCGGTGTATCGCATTGCGGCAACGGGGTCGCCGTCCATACTACCGAAGTTTCCCTGGCCCCACACCAGCGGATAGCGCTGATTCCACGGCTGGGCGAGACGCGCCATAGCGTCGTACACGCTGCTGTCGCCGTGAGGGTGGAACTTACCGAGGACCTCGCCGACTATACGGGCAGACTTCTTAGTCTGGCCGCTGAACGACAGGCCGAGGCCGTCCATTCCGAAAAGGACGCGGCGCTGCACGGGCTTCAGACCGTCGCGGGCGTCCGGAAGGGCGCGGGATACGATAACCGACATCGAGTAGTCGATGTAGGCCGTCCGCATTTCGTGGTCAATCTCCACCGGTTCGATAATTCCGTGCACTTTTTCTACTTCTTCGTTCTCCATATTTTCTCTAAAAAAATCTTCAAAAATCCAGGTTTTGTATAAACATACAAATTTAGCAAAAAATCTTGGGTAAAACAACCTAATTTTTGTATTTTTGTTAGGTATGCAGACCCAGGTTTCACAGGAGCTTTTAAAGATAATTTCCTACGCCCGCGACGAAGCGATGAGGACGGGAGATTACGCCATCAGCACGGATCATCTGCTGCTCGGAATCCTCCGGCACGCAGACAACGACGCCTGTGCCTCCCTCAAGGCTCTCGGGGTCGACCTCGCCGAGCTGAAAAGGACTGTGGAGGGCAGCCTTTTCCGCCCGTCCGGCATAGCGTATTCGGAAGCGGACAAGCTCAGTTTCTCGCGCAGCGCGCAGAACACCCTCAACCTCTGCATAATAGAAGCGACTATGTCCGGGGCGGACAAGATCTTCTCCACTCACCTTATGCTTGCAATCGCCGGCTCTTCCGGCAGCGTGGGCCTCGGTTATCTGAAGTCTATGGGCATAGACCACTCGGCTCTGTCGGCCTATATGAAGCGCAGCGGCCTGCTTGCCGCGAAGAACGTGGATGCCGAGGAAAGCGCCGCCGCTGCGCACCCGATGAGCATACTCCGCATAATCTCCTCGCCGGACAAAATAGTAAGTTAGTCCGTTTTTTTGCTATATTTGCCCTGATATGGCAGCAAGCGACAGAATACCCGATTATCTGGTAGGAAGCCACCAGCTCACAAGCACAGTAGTGTTTACTGCGCTGTTCTCGCTGGTCTTCATTATACTGATTTCACCCTATCTGCGTTTCGTGTGGTTCACGATGGGCTTCGCTTCGGCCCAGGCGCTCCTGACCCTCGTGTTTATGAGCCTGAGCATAGTCATACTCGCGTTCTCGAAGATGATAATGTATGCCGTGGCGAGGAAGCACTTTCTCATCTACTTCGATTATGTGATGTGGTGCCTGGGGGAGGTCGTGCTGATTTCCCTCGCCTATGCCGCATTCTCGCTCAACGGAATCGCGGCGGGAGTCGTTCCCTATGTGGAGATTACCTTCCTCAAGCTCTTCCTGTCCGCTATGGGCTTCTGCATAATCAGCCTCGGCGTGCCATACCTGCTCTCGGCCTTCTTCTTCGCGATCGAGGACAAGAACAACACCATCAGGCTGATGAGCTTCGGCTCCATCACCACTGATGAGGCCCCCTCGGCCACTAAGGACGAGAAGATTACGCTTTACGACAATTCAGGTTCGCTCAAGCTGGTAGTCAGCCTGTCGAACCTCTATTATATCGAATCGGACGACAATTACATCAAGGTCTGGTACCAGGATTCCGAAGGGACCCTCAAGCAGTATATGCTCCGCTGCCGCCTGAAGACGGTGGAGGAGAGCTTCACCGGGAGCGATCTGGTCCGCTGCCACCGCAAGTACATAGTCAATTTCGACAAGGTGGAGACCATCACGCGCACCAAGGAAGGTTTTGCGATAGACCTCGGCCTGAGCAATACCGAGCCGATTCCGGTTTCGAAGACCTATGAGGAGAATGTCCTCGCAAGGTTCAATTCAAGAGGATAATATGTGGCAGAGAGTACAGACCCTTTATTTTGCGATAGCGGCAGGCCTGATGGCCGCGCTGCTCTTCGGTGATTTCGCCCGCGTCCCGGGCACGGAAGACGTTATGAGATATGCCGAATACCTTCCGTATGCCGTTCTGGCCGGGCTCGCCCTCGCCTGCACGCTCGTGGCGCTTTTCGCCTGGGGCCGCCGCAGCCTTCAGATCCGGCTTGGCGGCGCCTCCGCCGTGGTCCTTCTCGCGCTGCAGGTCTGGCTCGCCGTGGGCTATTTCCAGCTCCCGCAGGAGTATGTAGTCCGCTGGACAGCCGTATTCCCGCTGATCGCGCTTATCTTCGACATCCTCGCCCTCAGGGGCGTCTACGCCGACGAACTGCTCGTCCGCAGTGCCTCGCGCCTCCGTTCTGCAAAAAGAAAATAAAACTGATAACGATATGAAAATTCCCGAATCCGAACTCATCATCAACGGCGACGGCTCCGCATTCCACATCCACATCCGTCCCGACCAGCTGGCCGACCGCGTAATCCTCGTCGGCGACCCCGGCCGCGTTCAAATGTTCAAGCCCCTGCTCGACGAAATCGAGTGTGAAGGCCAGTCGCGCGAGTTCGCGTGGGTAACCGGCCTCAAGAAGGGCGTCAGGCTCACCGTCCTTTCGCACGGCATCGGTCCTGACAACATCGATATCGTGATGACCGAGCTCGACGCTCTTGCAAACGTTGATTTCAACACACGCGAAGTCAAGCCGGAGCACAGGACCCTGCATATCGTACGTCTGGGCACCTGCGGCGCGATTCAGCCCGAGATTCCGCTCGGATCATTCATCCTTTCACACTATTCAGTGGGCTTCGACGGGCTTATGAACTGGTACGCCCATCGCGAGAGGATTACGAACATCGAGATGGAGCAGTCGTTTATGAAGCACCTCGGATGGGCCTATGGCCTGCCGGTCCCCTACTTCGTGCACGCATCGCAGAAGATGATCGACCATTTCGCAGACAGCACCGTGCGCGGAATGACAGTCGCGGCTCCCGGCTTCTACGGTCCTCAGGGACGTGTCGTCAGGCAACAGCTCGCGATGCCGCATATGCTCGAGGACATCGAGTCGTGGCGTTTCGGCGACTGGAAGATAACGAACTTCGAGATGGAGGGTTCCGCACTCGCGGGCATCGCGACCCAGCTGGGCCACGAAGCCGTGACCGTGTGCTGCGCCATCGCCCACCGCTACCTCAAGGATGCCAACACCGACTACAAGCCGCGCGTCGCGCAGCTCGTAAATCTTGTTGTCGATAAGATGGTAGCTCTGGAGATTTAGTCTCCTGCCTCTTTTAGGCGCTCCGCATTCTCTGCAATCTGCAGCTGATCTATGCACTCCTTGATATCTCCGTCCATAAAGGCGGGGAGGTTGTACATACTCCAGTTGATGCGGTGGTCGGTGACACGGCCCTGAGGGTAGTTGTAGGTGCGGATCTTGGCGCTGCGGTCGCCCGTGCTGACCATAGTTTTGCGCTTCGAGGCGATTTCGTCCAGATACTTCTGATGCTCGAGGTTGTAGAGACGCGAGCGGAGCTCTTCGAATGCGCGCTCCTTGTTCTTGATCTGCGAACGCTCTTCCTGGCACTGGACCACGAGGCCCGAAGGGATATGCGTAAGACGCACTGCCGAATAGGTGGTGTTCACTCCCTGGCCGCCGGGACCGGAGGCGCAGAAGAGATCGAGACGGATGTCTTCCCACTTGAGGTCAACGTCGAACTCGCCCGCTTCGGGGAACACCGCCACTGATGCGGCCGAGGTCTGGATGCGGCCCTGGGTCTCGGTCTGGGGAACGCGCTGCACGCGGTGAACTCCCGACTCGTATTTCATCACGCCGTAGACCCCCTCGGAGTTGGAGCTGAGCTTGAAGACTATCTGCTTGTAACCGCCCGAGGTTCCGGGTGTCTGGTCTGTAATCTCAAGCTTCCAGCCGCGGCTTTCGGCAAAGTGCTGATACATTCTGAAAAGGTCTCCGGCGAAGATTGCCGCCTCGTCACCGCCTGCGCCGCCACGGATTTCCACGATGGCGTTCTTTCCGTCGTCGGGATCGGCGGGAATGAGGAGAAGCTTTATGTTGGCTTCCATATCCGGAATCTTCGGCTCCAGTTCCGCGATTTCCTCGCGGGCCATCTCGCGAAGGTCCTCATCCTTCTCGTTAAGGAGGATGTCCTTGGCTGACGCCAGGTTGTCGAGGGTCTTCTTATACTCGAGACCGGCCTTGATGATGGGCTCAAGCTCTTTGTAGTCCTTGTTCAGCTGGACGAACTTTTTCATATCCGCCATAGCCTCCGGACTTGAGAGCTGCTCCTGCAGGGATGCGAACTTCTCCTGGAGAGAGAGTACCTTTTCAAGTAGTGAATTTTGTGCCATTTTTGTAAATTTGCGCTGCAAAGATAACAATTATTCCAATGCATACAAAAGAGGAGAAATCAGCCGCCTTCGGCGAGCTGCTGGACATAATGGACCGCCTGAGGGCCGACTGCCCCTGGAACGCGGCCCAGACTATGGAGTCCATACGCCCTATGACGGAGGAGGAAGTGTACGAACTGAGCGACGCCATTATCAAGGGCGACAAAGACGCGACCGCGAAAGAGATAGGCGATCTCCTCTACCATATGGTGTTCTACGCCAAGATAGCGGAAGAAGCCGGCGATTTCGACATTGCCGACTGTCTGCGCAAGATTTGCGACAAGATGATATTCCGTCATCCCCACGTCTTCGGCGACAAAGCCGGGCAGCCCACCACCGCGAAGGAAATCGCGGACACCTGGGAACTCGTCAAAGCCAAGGAAAAGGGAGGGAACAGGACGGTGCTCGGCGGCATTCCCGACTCTATGCCCGCTATCCTGAAGGCCCTTTCTATGCAGGAGAAGGCCCGCGGATGCGGCTTCGACTGGGAGGAGCCCGTCCAGGTGCTGGACAAAGTGCGGGAGGAGATGGGCGAGGTCGAAGACGCTGTTGCGGGCGCTGAGCGCGGCCATATGGAAGAAGAATTCGGGGACCTGCTCTTCGCCGTTATCAATGCATCCCGTCTCTTCGGGATAGACCCGGAAGCGGCTTTGAACCTTGCCTGCAGCAAGTTCCGCAGGCGCTTCAATTACCTCGAATCGAAGACCCTGAAGGTCGGCCGGAAGCTGACGGATATGACTCTCGCCGAGATGGACGAGATCTGGGACGAAGCGAAGGCACAGGGCCTTTAGAAATCCTACTTGAAGAAAGTGAAGTGAACCCTTCCGTATTCGCGTTCCTTGAAGAAACGCGGGTGCTCCTTGAAGTTGTGCTCCCCGCCGTGTTCAAGGATGAAATAGCAGTCGGGGTGAAGGATGTCGCGCTCGAAGATCTTGTCCGGAATGGTTTCAAGGCCCTCCAGGGCATACGGCGGATCGGCGAAGATTATATCGAACTTTTCGTGGCAGACGTTGAGGAAATCGAAGACGTTGTCACGCACCATAGTGACATTGTCCAGCCCCAGTCTCCCGGCCTCGCGCTTGATGAAAGATGCGTTCTCGCGGGCCATCTCCACGCACCAAACGCGTCCGACTCCGCGTGAACCGAACTCGAAACTCACCGCGCCGGTACCGCCGAAAAGGTCGAGGACCTTCAGGTCTTCGAACTCATATTCATTATCCAGGATATTGAAAAGGGCTTCGCGGGCGAAATCGGTGGTAGGCCTGGCTTTATAACCGGCCGGCGGCAGTATGAACTTGCCCTTGAGCCTTCCGCCAATAATTCTCATAGTATCTCGACCGCCTTGAAATAACGGTAGAGCGACATCTCGTCTTCCGCGCTCACGGCAGAGCGCAGGCAGATGGTGCTGATTTCAGGATTGAGCTGAAGCGAACGGAGCGCGAGGAATATCCAGTACTCGACTGTGGTGAAATCCTTGGCGTCATAAGTGTTCGCCAGCAAAAGGGTCTTGCCCTGGGCTATCGCGAGGTTAAGTTCGGATCCGTCCCACGAGCAGAGGATCTTGTTATAGTCCGGGCACTTTCTCAGGTCCTGCAGAATCCCGTACATCGCAGGCTTTTCATCCTCCGGGGCGGCAGTCGCCCAGACCAGGTAAGCGTTGTAATCCGGCACGAAAGCCGAACAGACCTGCTGACCGGGAGCTATATCAACAACCTGTGCGAGATATTCTCCCGCACAGTTGTCATCAAAAAAGTTGGAAGGTACGAGAGTACACTTCATTACTCCCAGTTTCCTGCGTTGTTATTCGGAGCTGAAATGCTGCCCACCTGAAGGCCTTCGTACTTGTTACCGTTCCTGCGGTCCGCATCAAGGTTAATGCGCAGCTGGTTATCCATTCCGTAGAGGAGTTTCTTGTACGGCATACGGGCCTCGAACAGAGGGACGTTCACACCGGAAACCTTCTTCACGATGCTCTCCATCTCCACTTTCTGGCCGCCCGAGAACGGGATGGTCTTAAGGGAGTCGACTTCGAAGCCGACGCGGCTGTGGAAGAGAGTATCCTTGACGGGGATCTTATTGTCGATGGAGAACACGAGATTCTTGTCTCCGTCCTGATAAAGCTGATAGAGATAGCGGTTCAGATTCGCTCCGCGGAGCCAGTAACGGGCCTGCTTGATGGATTTGGTGTGAGCCATCGCCAGGGAGTCGTCCTTACTACCTATCTGCATACGGACGATAATCTCTCCGTTTTTGTAGAAATCCACCAGGGAGTCGATATCGGAAACGTACTTACCGTTAACGCTCTTGTAAGCATCCTGGAGGACACGGATATCTTTCAGGCGCTCGATTCCCACCAACTCGCGGGCTTCCTTCTCTTTGTTGAAACGGACGGGCTGAAGGACGCTGTCCACCAGCAGATATCCGAGTACAAGGATGCAGAGAGGGAGAACTGCATACACGACGATGTTGTTGACGAGTTTGTTCTCAGTGAACTTGAGCAAGTCGAATTTTGCCATTGCTATATCTTTTATTTTATAATCAGCTATCGGACAAAGTTAGAAAAATCATTTATTAAATGCAATAATCTTATTAAATTTGCCGCGATGGAAACGGCAGAGAAAATCCGCATCTTGAGCAGCCTGATCGACTCTTCTGAAAGGATAGTCGTGAGCACTCATACCCATCCGGACGGCGACGCCCTGGGCAGCAGCGGCGCCGTTTTCCATTACCTCCGCGAGGTTCGCGGGAAGACCGGCGTGTCTATGGTCCGTGAACCCTCTCCCGCCACCATCGCCTTCATAGGCGGAGATATCCCCGTAATGGGCACGCAGGCCATAGAAGCGGCAGATCTCATCATCTGCACGGACTACAACGGCCTCACCCGCGCCGGCACACAGTTCGAATCCGCCTTGCGCGCAAGCAAGGCGAAGAAAGTCCTCATAGACCATCACCTCAACCCGCAGGAAGCGGAATTCGACCTCGTCTTCAGCCGCGCGGAAGTCTCTTCCGCCAGCGAGATGGTCTACGAAATCCTCCGCGCGATGCCGGGTATCGACGGTCATACCGCGCGACTTCCCCTTTCGGTCCTGAACTGCCTTATGGCAGGTATGACCACGGACACCGACAACTTCGCAAACTCCGTCTTCCCTTCCACCCTCTCTATGGCGGGAGACCTCATCGCCTCCGGCGTGGACCGCGACGCCATAATCGCCGAGCTCTACAACCGCTACCGCCCCAATCGTGTGCGTGCGATTGCGCACATTCTCAGCGAGGAAATGACCATACGTCCGGACGGCCTGGCCGTGATCATAGTCACGAAAGAGCTGTGGCACAGATTTGGCTTGGAGGAGGGCGAACTCGAAGGAATGGTGAACATACCGCTGACGATAGACGAGGTTAAGGTCTGCCTGTATCTGAGAGAGAGCGAAGACGCCCCCGAGATGCGCGCCAGCATACGCTCGAAGAGGGGCTGGTCCGCGAACGCGATGGCCGCGAGATATTTCCACGGCGGCGGGCACGAACAGGCGGCGGGCGGAAAGCTCCTCATCCCGGACGACATACCGAACGCAGCCGCGGCGTCCGCCTTCGCTGAAAAAGTAGAAATATGAAAAGTATCAAGATATTGACGATGATAGCCGCCGTCTGCCTGGCGGGCTGCGCTAAAACCCCTGACGCCGAGTACGGAGAGCTCTCCCGGAGGGCTTTCGACGCCTGGATCTCAGTCCACAAACAGGCGGGCTGGCAGGAAACCGCAAACGGCGCGTGGATTACCGAGAAGACCGACAATCCCGCGGGCACCGCGATAGGCACTGTCGACGACTATCCTTATATGCGCATCACTTACACGGTGACAGACCTCGATGGAACGGTTAGCACCACCACCGAGAAGCTGATTGCCCAGAAGATAGGCACATACCAGAAGAACTATTACTACGGCCCGCAGGTTACCTACCGCGGCTCCAGCGGCATCTACGCCGGAGTGGAAGAAGCCATTGCGGACCTCCACGAAGGCGGCAGCTGCAAGGTGATAGTTCCCGGCTGGCTTCTTACTCACGACAGATACTCCTCGAAGCAGCAGTACCTGGACAATATGACCCAGTCCACATCAGCTCTGATTTATGACCTCACCATCACGGATCTGATTTCCGATTTGGACGCGTGGGAGACCGGCATACTTGAAGCTGCTCTCGGCACTGAAATCGATAAGGTCGACACTCTGGACACCGGAGTTTACTATATCTGCGACCGCGAACCGGACGACGACACCGATTATTCTTCCGGCAGCAGCGTGTACATCAACTACATCTGCCGCAGGATGATCGACGGCCAGGGAGTGGACACGAACCTCGCCGACTCCGCCAAGGTCTTCGGCATATACAAAGAGAGTTCCACCTATCAGCCTACCCTGATCAACTGGGGCGACTCCGCCAGCGACATCACTATGACCAGCAGCAGCTCTTCGGTCATCAGCGGATTCGCCAGCGCCATCTACCATATGCACGCCCACGAAAAAGGCCGCGCATATATGGTCTCCGGCAAGGCGTACTCGTCTTCCGGATCGGGCAGCGCCATCCCCGCATACAGCCCGCTGATTTTCGAAATCGAATTCGTAGACAAGCCTTAATACTATGGCCGCACAAGGCGCAGCGCCCACCGAATTGGGCACCGAGCGTATAGGCACCCTTCTGAGAAAGTATGCGGTGCCCGGCATCATCGCGATGATAGCCAGCTCGCTGTACAATATGGTGGACAGCATCTTCATCGGCCATATCCAGGGAGTGGGCGCATACGCGATTTCCGGTCTGGCAGTCACTTTCCCGCTGATGAACCTCAGCACAGCCCTCGGCACGCTAGTGGGCGTGGGAGGCCAGACTATGGTGTCGGTACTGCTCGGGCAGAAGAACTACGAGGGGGCGCAGAAGGTGCTCTCGAACGTGGTCAGTCTGAACACCATAATAGGAGTTCTGTTCGCGGCCGTCTGCCTCGTTTTCCTGGATCCCATCCTGTACTTCTTCGGCGCCTCGGAGAACACTCTTCCCTTCGCCCGCGATTATATGGTGATCATTCTCCTTGGCAACGCGGTGACTCATCTCTACTTCGGCCTGAACGGAGTGATCAGGGCGTCCGGCAACCCGAAGACGGCTATGGGACTGACTATCTTCACGGTCACGGCCAACGCCATCCTGGATCCCGTCTTCATTTATGTTTTCGACCTGGGAGTCCAGGGAGCCGCTATTGCCACCGTCCTCTGCCAGTGCCTCGCACTTGCCTACACGTTGTTCTTCTTTGCGAACAAAAAGAATTTCCTGCACTTCGGCAGGCGCGTTTTCCAGCTGGACCGCCACATCGCGAAAGCTTCCCTGTCCATCGGCCTGGGTCCCTTCCTGATGCACTTTGCATCCTGCTTCGTGTCCATTTTCATCAACCAGCAGCTGCGCAAATATGGCGGCGACCTCTCAATCGGCGCCTACGGCATCTCGAACCGCATCACCTTTATGTTCCTGATGATCAACCTCGGATTCAACCAGGGTATGCAGCCGATTGCGAGCTTCAACTATGGAGCGCGGCAGTATAAGAGGGTGAAGGAAGTGTTCTGGATGACAACCAGGTGGATGTGCCTTATGAGCGTCATTTGCTTCCTGGTTTCCGAACTTCTGACCACGCCGGCGGTGAAACTGTTCACCGAAGATCCGGTGATGATCTCTAAGGCCGACAATGCCCTGAGGCTTATGAACCTGATGATCTGGTGTGTGGGATTCGGAATGGTGTCCGGAAACTTTTTCCAGAGCCTTGGAATGGTCCGCAAGAGCATCTTCCTGTCGCTCACCCGTCAGCTTTTGTTCCTCGTTCCGCTGGTATTCATCCTGCCTCTATGGCTTGGCGAGAACGGAGTGTGGCTGGCCTTCCCCATCTCGGACTTCCTGTCCGTCGTGTGCGCTGCAGTTTTGATTATCCAGATACTACGCAAGTTCGACAAGCTTAACGACGGAGACGATCCGTCTGTGCTCGGAGGCGCGGTCTAACCACATAAGAAGATGGAAAATAAACTCCTTATAACTATCGGACGCCAGTTCGGAAGCGGCGGAAAAGCAGTCGCGGAAGAATTAGGCCGCAAGCTCGGAATTCCGGTCTACGACAGCGAATTGATCACCGAAGCCGCGCGCAAAAGCGGTATTTCGGAAGAGTTCTTCCACAAACGGGACGAAAAGAGACGTGCGCTGTTCATCGGAATGAAGTCCGGAATGGACGATGAGATTCTCTTCGGAATCCAGAGCGAGACCATACGCGAGCTCGCGGAAAAGGGCTCGGCCATCTTCGTCGGACGCGCATCGGACTATGTCCTTCGCGACCTCGATTGCATAGACGTGTTTATTTGCGCCCCTCTAGAAACCCGCATCAAGCGTATTATGGAGCGCCAGGGTCTTTCCGAATCCGAGGCTGAAAGCCTCATCGACCGCAAAGACCGCGGCCGCGCCGAATACTACGATTTCTTCACCTTCAGCAAATGGGGCGTCGCCGCAAACTACGACCTCTGCATCGACTCCTCCATCCTCGGAATCGAAGGCACAGCCGATCTGATTATCGATTTCGCTAAAAAACGCGGATTACTTTAATCCGTTTACGATGTTCATCGTGTCGATCGCGATCATCAACTCTTCGTTGGTGGGGATCATCGCGACTTTCACGGTGCTGTCCGGGGCGGAGATGACGGCTTCGTCGCGGGCGGCGTTGGTGGCTTCGACATCCATCTTCAGACCCATATACTCGAAGTGCTTGCAGACTGCGAGCGGAAGCCAGGGATTGTTCTCAGCGATACCGGCGGTGAAGATGATGAGATCCACTCCGTTCATCTCTGCGATGTAACCTCCGACGAGCTTCGTGATCTGGTGAACGACCATATCGCGTACGAGCTGCGCACGCTTGTCGCCCTGCTCTGAGAAGCAGACCATATCGCGCATATCCGAACTCTTCTTCTGGAGTCCGATGAATCCCGACTTCTTGTTCATTATGTCGGTCATCTCATCCGGAGTGAGATTCTCCTTCTTCATAATGTACGGGACTATGTTCGCGTCGATGGAGCCGCAGCGGGTTCCCATAATCATACCCTCCAGCGGAGTGAAACCCATAGAGGTATCGATGCTCTTTCCGTTCAGGATAGCTGTCACGGAACTGCCGTTTCCGATGTGGCAGGTGATGATCTTGCTGTTGTTGATGTCCAGGCCCGCCTTCTTGGCGCCACGGCGGCTGACGTAGTAATGCGAGGTGCCGTGAGCGCCGTAGCGGCGGACGCGATACTTCTCATAGTACTCGTACGGCAGCGCGTACATATAGGCCTTCGGTTCCATAGTCTGGTGGAAAGCGGTATCGAACACCACCACCTGCGGCACCTTCGGGAGCACCTTCTGCATAGCGCGGATACCGAGGATATGCGCAGGATTGTGAAGAGGAGCGAAGTCGCAGCAAATCGCGATTTTCTCCATCACGGATTCGTCGATCAGGCAGGAGCCGTCGAAGAAGTCGGCACCCTGGACGATTCTGTGGCCCACCGCGTCGATTTCGTCGAAACTGCCGATGACTCCCGTCTCCGGATTGGTGAGGGCGTCGAGAACGAGCTTCATTCCGAGTGTATGGTCCGGAACGGGCCTCATTATCACGACGGCATCCTTACCCGCAGGTTTATGGGTGAGCTTGCTGTCCGGGAGCGATATCTTTTCGAGGTTTCCTTTTGCGAGAAGAGCGTAGTGCTCGGCGTCGGTCATCTCAAGAAGCTGGTACTTGATGGATGAACTTCCGCAGTTGATGACGAGAATTTTCATATTCTGATTTGTTGCGGACGCAAAGATACTCAAAAAAAGCGTATCTTGCTATCCGACCTGACATAAGAGCTATGGAAAACCGTCGCCTGCTCAGCATATCCCTTCCTTTCGTCGCAGGAGTCGCCTGCGGCGCGCTGTACACATCACAACTCTCATTGTTCGTTGTGGTCTTCTGTCTGGGCGCCCTGACTCTCACTAAAAAGTACGACAAATGGGTCATTCCGCTGATGCTCTTTGCGTTGGGACTGTTCTGCTATAGTTCAAGATGCCCGATCGGGGTCGGGCAGAACGTGAATGTCATAGCCGAACGAGTCAGGGGCCTCATTGACTCGATTCCGTTCGAGGACGGGAGGACGGGGCCGCTGCTGAGAGCGCTGATGACGGGAGACCGGTCGGGACTCGACCGGGAGACGGTCAGCGCGTTCAGGCGCAGCGGCGCCTCCCACCTGCTTGCACTTTCGGGTTTGCATCTGGGCATTATCGCCTTGTTCATACGCTATCTGCTGATGATACTCGGGAACTCGCGCCCCGCGGAGATCGTGCGGGCGGTGCTGCTTGTCAGCTTCTGCCTCGCATACACGATTGCGTGCGGGGCGTCGCCCTCGCTGGTGAGGGCGCTGCTGTTCATTATCCTGCAGCAGCTCGCGGCCCTCTCGCCCGGCCGCCGCTGCTTACCCGCCGACAGGCTGTGCATCGCCGGAACGATACAGCTCGCGCTCGATCCGGGAGCAATCTCCTCCGTGGCGTTTCAGCTGTCTTATCTGGCGATGCTGGGGATCGTGTTCATAGTGCCACGGCTGGAAGCGTGGTATCCGTCCACCCGGCTGTCCGCCAGGATAGATCCGCTGCGCCGCATATGGAAGGGGGCCGCCGTGGCCATAGCCTGTCAGGTCACCACCGCCCCGGTAGCACTTCTGCGTTTCGGTTACTTCCCGCAATACTTCCTCCTCACCAACCTTCTCGCTATGCCCGTCTGCGGAGTGCTCCTCCCCCTCGCGCTTCTGACCCTCCTTCTCGGCTGCCCTCCCCCGCTCGTGTGGATTACAGACAAAACAGCCACCTTGCTCCTATATGTGTTGGAGATTATCGCCGCCCTCTAACCCGCGTGGCGCGCAAGTCCCTATCACTCAACAAGATACAAAAAGTCGACTCCAAGATTTTCGGAGTCGACTTTCAGTAAATGGCTGAAAATCAGCCGGTTGCGCGCCACGCTATTCGGCGGGCTGCTCGGCAGGAGCGTCCTCTGCGGGCTGCTCCTCTGCGGGCTGCTCACAGCATTCAGCCGGTTTCTCCTCGGCGGGCTGTTCGCAGCACTCTTTCTCTGCGGGTTTCTCGCAGCATTCCTCTTCGCACTGGAGGCACTCTTCAGGGAGAGCTTCGAGTTCTGCGGGCACGGAAATGCGCTTGGACTCATCCATATCAACCTCAGCGACGAAAGGTTTGAAGCCCTTCTTGAAGATCTCGATCTTGTGCTTTCCGTACTTGACCTTCGGGAGGTAAACAGGGCTCTGGCCCACAGGCTGACCGTCCACGAAGACACAGGCCTTTGCGGGGAAGGAAGTGATTACGATATTACCATAGATAGGTTGAGGATCTGGAATTGCGAACTCGAGTCCTGCAGGATCCACGACAACTTCCTCGGTGATGGTCTCGGAGGTGTAACCGAGCTCACGAGCTTCGAAGTTGTACACTCCGGCAAGGAGTTTTCCAGTCCAGGTGCCGGTACCCTTCCACTCGCCGTTGGCCCAGATTTCCGCCGTCTCGGATGTGGTGAGTGTCACGACCGAGAAATTAGGCTTGAGGCAAGGGATGACGACGAGAGTATCGTTATCCTTGACCTCCACGGTGCCGATAGAGTTGCTGTACTGCTCCTTGGCGACCATCAGTTTGTGAGGGCCGTTGAGAAGCTGACCGACAAGAATAGGGGCTTTGCCCACGAACTCGTCGTCGATATAGACGTCCGCATCGGTGATATCCTCGTCCTTGTCCACGACTTTGATCCAGCCGTTGGCCTCACGGAGGCTGACTTCGACCTCAACCTTCGAAGAATCGGCAAGATCGAACTCGCCTTCCTGGGGATAGAAGCCCTTTGCGGAAACTTTGTAGGTGTAGTGACCCACATTGAGAAGCTTCTGGGCCTCTCCTCCGCGGGCGATGACGGTCTCGGTTCCAAGCTCGATGATAGCCTGCTCGGGAGAGACCGTGAAGAGCACGAACTGCTGCTCGGGCACCACCACTTCCGGCACGGGTTCCGGTTCGGGAGCGGGGATGGCCTCAAGCTCCATAACATAAGTTTTTCCTGCCTGGAGAGGGAAAGGGAAAGTGAAATCGACCGAGCCGAGCTCTTCGTTGTCGATCTTCACGGATTTCTCCTTTGCGCTCACATAGACGAGAGCGGGCTGGGTTGCGACTGCGGCAGCGCCCTCGGACTGGTAAAGTGTCTCTTTGCCGTCGATAAGTTTGATGACTGCGCATTTCTTGCCATAGGCATCTTTCTTTGCAGTCGCTTTACGACAGGCTGTCTTGTCCTTGGGGTCCATACGGAAACCCGTAACCTTCAATTCCTGGGCATACACAGCGGTCCCGACAAGCAGGAGCGCCGCGGCCAGCGTCAATTTGAACAGTTTCATATGCGTTAGATTTGATTATTCTGCTTCGGGCACGACTTCAGTGGCTTCCGCCTCGGCGGGAGTCTCAGCGGGAGTTTCCACCTGCTCCACCTTCGGTTTGCGCTCGATTCCCATCCACTTCAGATTGTCGGTGAAGTACAGGGCAGCGAACGCGCCGCAGAGGAGAAGGAGAATGATGATGATAGTCGGCCAGGGGCTCTTCTTCGGAGCATACGGATCATCCTTCGCCGCGATCTTGGGATATTTCGCAAGCGAGGTGAGGGTGGCGCCGAAGACTATGTTCACGATGATCTTGCTGTTGATGGCCCAGCCGTTGGCATTCAGCACCGGACCGAGGTTGCGCTTGCGCAGCTTTAGCCAGGCGATGAACATCGAAGGACCGGAGATCACAAGGATGAGCACCAGAATCGCGATGAGCGGGGTGTACCAGTGCGCGAACAGAGCTGCGAGGGCGGAGAGCACGAAGCCCAGGGCCAGGCCTATCGCCGCGAAGATACCGGCGAACTTGGCGATGTCGAACTTGTTCTCCACGGGAGCCGCCTTTGCTGCCTCCTTGTCGGCGGGCAGAGTGGCGGTATTCGCCTTGGAGGTAAGATCGCCCGTCACCTTCGCATCCTTCTCCGCCGCGCTCTTGTTGATACGGTCGGAGATGGTGCGCGCGAGCTTCTTGTAAGGCGACCAGAAGGCCTGGCGTACGCTCACGGGATTGTCAACGATCTTCGTGACCACTGCGTCGTAGTCAAGGCCGTCCCTGTCGTAGAACACGGCGTTCTGGCCCACGCGAAGAGCGTCCACGTCGCCGTCGGTCAGCACGGCCGCGATAAGGGCGGTCTTGCCCGTGCTCTTGGAGACGCAGTTGCAATAGAGGATGTACATTCCGCTCTGGGCGGCCATATCGGCCTGCTTGCCCATATCGGCCACATTGATACACAGATCGAGGCACCTCTGGTCTATGTAAAGCTTACCGGCCTGGAACACTGCCAGCTCGCTGCGGTTGTAGAACGCTCCGAGGATGACGTAGTTGTTAAGGAACTCGAAGAAGTAGCGATACAGATGCATCAGCTTGTCCACTTCGTCGATGGCGTTGGCTTCGTCCGTAAGGGCGAGATCCTGCTCGATGAGAGCGAGAACCGCATCCTTCTTGTCCGCCTTGAGGAGTTCCTTCGCCTTCTCCAGACCGAGCGACTCTACCGATGCGCCGGCCTTTGCTCCGGCCCACGCCTTGAAGCCGTCGAACTTCGCGAGAATAGCGGTCCACTGCTCCTCGGTCATACCCTTCTTGCCCTTGAGCTCCTTGTCGAGCACCAGAGCCTTGAGGGTTGCGAACGCTCCCTTCCACGCCGGGTTGATTCCGTCGAAAGCGAGAACGCCGTCGGCATTCGGGCGTGCGAGCGGATACTCGGCTATCTGAGCCATCTCAGCGTTCATATCGCCGGCGCTGATGGCCGCTATCTTCGCCACGTCCACGTCTACCGCGCCTGCGGCATCCGCGTTGAAAGCGATGAGCTTGCAGCGGAGGAAGTAATCGGCCACCTTGGCCTTCACAGCCTCGACTGCGGCGAGAGCCGCCTCGGTGTCGTCTCCGAACGGGAGGATGTCAGCCTTCTTTGCCTCCGCCCAGGCTACATAGTCGGCCAGAGCGGCGTAGAACGCCGTGATGAGGTCTGCATCCACACCTGCCACACCGCTACGGTCGGTCTTCGAACCGACGAGCGCAACGGCCTGCGAGATTGCTTCCTTCACCGCTTCGTCGTCCGTGCTGTCCGGAGTGACGATACCGTCGCCGTTGAACTTCGTTCCGGCGAAAATAGCCACGCTGTCAGAAGAATCCGCGAGGGTTATTTCCTCCGCATCAGCCTTGCCGAGATTGGCGAGGATCTGCTTCGCGGAGTTGAACAGACGGGCACCTGCCTCAACGCCCTGGTTGAGTTCGCCAAGGGGGAGAGTGTCGGAGCCCTTCAGGAGAAGGTCCTTGTCTTTGAGCACCGAAGTGATCCACTCCGCTGCTGCCACGACTTCGTAAACCCTGATCTTGCCGTCTTTGTCTGTGTCCAGCAGATTAAGAGTCTTCTTGTCGAAATAAAGGCCGTCGACGGGACAGCTGAGGACGGTCCAGAGTTTCTGGTCGAGTTCGCCGAGGTGAGCTATGTCTTCGCCTGAAGAAAGCTTTACACGGGTAACACCGCCGAGGGAGCAAAAGCTCCAAGGATACTTATTGTCCATAGGTTGGGTTTTATATTAGTTTTATCTGTTATCGTGTTCAATCTTTCAAAGTTAAATATTTTATTTCATATATTTGTCGCAGACAAAAACTTAGGAAATGGAAACGAATATCTGGGGAAAGATTGCGACCTTCATCAACGTAAGGACTGAAACCGACATCCAGGCGGCCAACATAAGCATACGCAAGAACATTCACTTTCAGGGTATGACGGTGTTCATCCTCGCCTGCGCAATAATAATCGCCAGTGTGGGACTGAACCTCAACTCCATCCCCGTGATAATCGGCGCGATGCTCATCTCCCCCGTTATGGGTCCCATACTCGGTTTCGGACTCGGACTCGCAACCAACGACACCTCGCTGGTGAAAGATGCCCTGAAGAACTTCCTGATAATGGTCGGCATAAGCATCCTCGCCTCCGCCATCTATTTCCTGCTCTCTCCCCTGTCGCCCAGCCAGAAAACCGAGCTGCTCGCGCGCACGAATCCTACTGTCTATGATGTGCTGATCGCCCTGTTCGGCGGCGCTGCCGGTATGTTCGCCACCTCCCGAAAGGAAGGAGGCACCGTGATTCCGGGAGTGGCGATTGCCACGGCCCTGATGCCACCGCTCTGCACCATAGGCTACGGCCTTGCGCACCTGGACCCGAAGTTCATCTTCGGCGCGCTGTACCTCTTCATCATAAACAGCATCTTCATCGCGCTGGCGACCTTCCTCGTGGCCAAATATCTCCGCTTCCCTTCCGTCTTCGACGAAGATGAAGCCCGCAGACGCAAAGCCCGCAGGATAATAGGCGCAATAATGGTGGTTATCGTGGTGCCGAGCATCATCTCTGCAATCAATATAGTCCGCGAGACCAATTTCGAGAGGAATGTGGAGACTCTGGTCGAAAAGAACAAGACGGTTGGAAGGAGCTATATCTTCAACCACAACATAGAAAAAGATGGCCGCAAGCAAATCGTCCATCTCTATCTCGCAGGTGAAGTCCTGCCCGACGCAGAGAAGGAAAGTATTTATCAGGACGCCGAGGAACTCGGAATCAAGCGCGGCCAGCTCACCTTCCACGAAGATGCCGCCGTCAGGGCCGGTATCGACGGGGAACTCCTCAAGAACTACTACGAAGACAACGCCAAGAGGATAAACGACCTCAACGCCGATGTCGCGCGCCTGAACGACGAGCTGGACGAATACAAGGCAAAGGAGTTGCCCACGAAGACCCTCGCCCTGGAAATTGCCTCGCAGTACGACAACATCACCAATGTTTCCGTCTCCCGCGGAGAGTCGGTGGATCCCATCACCGGACAGGCGGCAGATGAAATCCTGATTGTCCTCTCAGTCAGCGAGCCCCTCTCCGACGAAGCCCTCGATAAAATGACAAATTGGCTCCGAGTCCGCCTCGAAACCAATAACGTCACAATTATCCAAAAGTAGATTAATTCCGTTTACCGGCAGCCTTCTTAGCGGCCAGTGCTGCGGCCGTTCTTTGCGTTCTGGTCCAGCGGTCGCGGGCGAGCTGCTGCATATCGCGGACGGTGTCCTGCTCGTCCACTATCTCGCTGCCGAGCAGAGTCTCGATAACGTCTTCGAGCGTCAGAATTCCCTGGAATGAGCCGTATTCGTTGATGACTACCGCTATCTGCTCGTCCTTGGAGAGCATCTCGTCCCAGATCTCATCCAGCGGAGTGTCCTCGGCGAAGGCCGGAATGTCACGCTTGATGGTGCTCAGCGTCAGGTCGAACTTGTCGTCCGCCATCAGCTGAAGAGCCTCCATACGAAGGATATAGCCGGTGATGTACTCATCATCCTCGGCATAGACGGGGATACGCGAATGGTGCTGGAAGCGCTCGTCGTGGTGGAACTCGCGCAGAGTCATCGACTCCGGCGCGATGGCGGCCACGACGCGCGGCGTCATCACGTCGGCCGCAGTCACTTCGTCCATATTGATGAGGTTCTGGATAATGGTGCTTTCGTCCTGCTCCAGGTCACCCTCTTCCTCGGAAGCCACGGCCATAGCGGCGACTTCGTCGCGGGAGACGGAGACCTCGGCATCCTGAGGGGCTATGACCCTCGTCAGTTTCTCCACGCACCACACTATCGGGAACATAATGAACACCAGCACCCTCAGGGAGAATGTCGCGAAGCCCATCAGCGACTTCCAGTAGGATGTGCCTATGGTCTTCGGGATAATCTCCGAGAAGATGAGGATGAGGATGGTGGCTATGGCCGTTATTACGCCGAACCAGGCCGAACCGAACAAAATCGTGGCCTGACGGCCGACTCCGGCGGCGCCTATCGTGTTGACGATGGTGTTCAGCGAAAGGATTGCGGCGATTGGCCTCGAAGATTCGGTCTTGAACTTCTTGAAGCGGGCCGCAGGCTTATACCCCTCCTCCTCCCGCAGCGTAATGTACGAGATGGGCGTGCTCATCAGCGTAGCCTCCAGCACGGAGCAGAGGAACGAGACGGCCATAGTGCCGAAAAGGAAGAGGAGAAGAAGACCCATATTATCTCTGATCCACGTTCTTACCGTAGACGACAAGACGCTGGAAGGTGTACTCGGTGGCGAGGTTGAAGACCAGGTTGATGATGGTCACCCAGTACTCGTTCCACCAGAGGTTGCCGGCAAGGTACTGCTCCAGCCAGGTTGAAACCGGGGTGAAGACGCAATAGTAGCCGAACACCTTCAGCATTGCGACCGGAACGTTGTTGGTACTCTTGAAAGTTAACTTCCTGTTAATGGTGAAGTTCCAGATAACTGACAGGACGAGGGCGATAAGGTACGACACCCAGTAATGCCAGTGGAACACTTCGTTGAAAAGCGCGAACGAACCGAACTCAAGGAGTCCGGCGCTCGCCGACAGAAGCGTATATTTGAAAAATCTCAGATATTCGTTCATTACTTGCCTATCCTATAAAGGACCACGTCGTGCGACGCGACCTTGACATTGAGCGTGCCCTGTGTCTTGAGGAGCCAGTCTTCGGCCGCCCAGAGATTACGGGCGGTGCATCCTTCCGGGTCGAAGGTCAGGCCGCTGAGCTCGTCCGTGAACTTTAGCGAAGCCCAGTCGGTGTTCACCACCGCATCTTCGGCGCCGCGGTTTAAGAGGCAGAAGGCCCAGTCGCCGTTTGCGAGAGGCTTGAACCAGTACTCGATTTCACCCTCGCTCTTGAGCCTGAGGCCCTGGATGCCGAGGGGATCCTGGTCGATTGCGATTACGTCCTTATTGATGAGTATTTGCAGAATCTCGTCCGGCATAGTGGTCAGGTCGTTGCCCATAAGCAGGGGCGCCGCCATCATACACCAGAGAGTGAAGTGCGCGCGGTTCTCCGCCAGGGTGAGCTGGCCGTTGCCGACCTCGAGCATATCCGGGTCGTTCCAATGACCGGGACCGGCATAGGCGCGAAGCGGCTCGTTAAGGTCCACCAGTTTCATAATGGGGTCGCCGTGCCACTGTCCGTCGAATTCGGCCGGAATGGTGTCGAAGTAGGGCCATATGTCGCCGGTAGTGCGCCACGACTGTGCGATCTCGGCTCCCCACTCCCACGGTTTGTTGGTGCCCCACTCGCACATACTGAACCATATCGGGCGGCCCGTCTGCTTGAGCGCGACGCTCATCAGTTTGTAGGCCCCGCGAGGGTTGATGATGTCCTCCGTGTAGCACCAGTCGTATTTAAGGTAATCCACGCCCCACTTGGCATAGGTATATGCATCCTGGAATTCGTGGCCGAAGCTGCCGGCGCAACCGCCGCAGGTCTTCCAGCCGGCGTCGCTGTAGATACCGAGTTTCATACCACGGGCGTGGACATAATCGGCGAGGGCCTTTATGCCTGAAGGGAACTTGACGGGATCTTCGTGGATGAAGCCCTGAGCGTCGCGCTCGCCGTGCCAGCCGTCATCGAGATTGAGATAAATATAGCCGGCTTCCACGAGGCCCAGTTCGACCATCTTGTCTGCAGTGGCCTTGATGAGCTCTTCGTTGATGTTCATCCCGAACTTGTTCCAGCTGTTCCAGCCCATCTGAGGGGTGGCGCCGAGGGTCTCCTGAGCCGTCGCGCGGACAGGAAGAAGCATTGCTGCCGCCAGAGCGGCGAAGAAAATCTTACGCATATTGAAGGTTTGAGTTTTAGTCTTATTTCTCTTCCTTGGAGAAGAACTTCCACTGGAAGAGGATCAGGTAGAAGGCGCCGACCGTCACGCAACTGTCGGCGAAGTTGAAGACAGGAGGGAAAAATGTGGCGCTGAACATATCCACCACCTTTCCGAACATAAAGCCGAACGGCGCACCAGCGAGCCTTAACTCGGGCCAGATGATGCCGTAAAAGAAGCAGTCGATGATGTTTCCGAAGGCTCCCGCCGTAATGAGGGTAAGGCCGATAAGCACGCCGACCGGGGTGTCCTGCCTGCGCACCAGCTTGCTTATCCACCAGATAAGGAAGCCGGACAGCACTATCCTGAACAGCGACAGCAACACCTTTCCGACAAGACCGCCGAACTTCATTCCGAAGGCCATACCTTCGTTCTCCACAAAGCACAGACGGAACCAGTTGCCGATTACGGGTATCACCTCGCCCAGGCTCATATTCGTCTTGACCAGGACCTTTACGACCTGATCGATTATGACGAGCACGACGCCCAGGATTATGAGTTTCGCTCCCTTCGAGATCTTCATCGCCTAGTTCTTACCCTGCTTGGCGAGCATCTCTTTCGCCTCAACCGTGAGGGTTGCGTGCGGCACAAGACGAAGCCTCTCCTTGGGGATGAGCTTGCCGGTGACGCGGCAGATGCCGTAGGTCTTGTTCTCGATGCGCACGAGGGCGGCCTCGAGGTTCTTTATGAACTTGTACTGACGCTGGGCAAGCTGGCTCGCCTCCTCTTTCGAACGCTGGTTCGCTCCGTCATCCTCGACCGTTTTGAAGGAAGGGGACGTGTCGTCGATGTCGTTCGCTCCACCGCTTCTTGCCACCTCGCGATAAGTGTTGTACTCCGCTTTGGCTTTAGCAAGCATATCTTCGATGATGGCCTTGAACTCGGCAAGTTCCTCATCGGAATAGCGTGTTTTCTCTTCTGCCATAATTGTGTGTGTTAGTAGTTATTTTTTGTTTATATCAATCTTGATCGTGTCTTTGTCCCACTCCACCTCGGATGCGGTTGCAGGGGCGTCCTCGATGGGTTTCAGGGTCAGGCTGAGCGAAAGGGTCTGAGCAGCCACATACTCGCCGAAGGCTGCCAGCGCCTCTTCGATGGCTTTGTAGGCTTCTCCGCCGGCGTACACGATAGTCTCAATCCTGTCGGTAACATCCAGGTCGCGCTCCTTGCGGAGGGTCTGGATGGGGTGGATGAGCTCGCGGGCGTTGCCCTCGCGGACAAGCTCCGGAGTCTGGACTATGTCCAGGGCGACAGTAAGCGAGCCTTCCGAAGCCACGAGCCAGCCGGGCATATCCTCGGAGTTGATTTCGTAGTCCTCCTTCGTGAGGACGACCTCGCCGGACGGGAGCGCAAGCTTGTAATCTCCCTCGCAGCGTTCGATCTCGCCTATCTGCTCCTGGCCGAAGGCCGCGAAGGCCGCTGCGATCTCTTTCATCTGCTTGCCGTAGATCTTGCCCAGGGTCTTGAAGTTGGGCTTGATCTTCTTGGTGATGATGCCGGTCGTGTCGTGCAGGAACTCTATTTCCTTCACGTTCACCTCGGCGAGGAAGATGCCGCTTACCTTCTCGATATGGGCCTTGACTTCGTCGTCGATGACGGGAACTACCACCTTCGCGAGAGGCTTGCGGACGTTGATTCCCACCTTCTTGCGAAGGGCGAGGACCATCGAGGAGGCCTTCTGGGCGAATGCCATACTCTCTTCGAGAGCCGCATCGACCAGAGCCGCCTCCGACTCGGGCATAGGCTGATAGTGGACCGATTCCACACCCGGCACCAGATCCAGATAGAGCCTTTCCGCGAAGAAAGGAGCTATAGGGGCCGAAAGCAGAGCCACATCCACCAGCGCTTCGTAAAGGGTCTGATAGGCGGAGAGTTTATCCTCGCTCATACCCGAACCCCAGAGGCGCTTCTTATTGAGCCTGATGTACCAGTTGCTGAGATCGTCGCACACGAAATCCTGCACCAGACGGCCCGCAAGGGTCACGTCGTAGTCCTCGTAAGCCTCTTTCACGGCCTTCGAAAGTGTGTTCAGGCGGCTGATGAGCCAGCGGTCGAACATAGGCCGTTTCGCATAAGCGACTTTCGGGGCGGCAGGATCGAATTTGTCGATATTCGCATACAGAGCGAACACCGAATATGAGTTGTACAGCGTGCCGAAGAACTTCCTGCGAACTTCGTCCACGCCTGCTTCGTCGAATTTCAGGTTATCCCACGGCTGGGCGTTGGTAAGCATATACCAGCGCAGGGCGTCGGGGCCATAGGTATCCAGGGCCTTGAACGGATCCACGGCATTGCCGAGACGTTTGCTCATCTTCTCGCCCTTCTTGTCGAGCACGAGTCCGTTCGAGATCACGCGTTTGAACGCGGGAGTGCCGCTGACCATAGTGTGGATGGCGTGAAGGGTGTAGAACCAACCGCGCGTCTGGTCCACGCCTTCGGCGATGAAGTCCGCCGTGGCTCCGAAATCGGGCGTGTCAAGCCCGCGGAGACCCGTCTGCGCATACGGCATCGCGCCGCTGTCGAACCAGACGTCGATCAGGTCCGTCTCGCGCTTCATCCGCTTGCCGCTCGGGCTGACGAGGAAGATATTGTCCACGTAAGGGCGGTGAAGGTCGATCTTGTCGTAGTTCGCCTTGCTCATATCTTCAGGGTCGAAGCCCCTGGCTTTCAGCGGGTTCTCGGTCATCACGCCTTGCGCGACCGCCTTTTCGATTTCGTTATAGAGCTCCTTGACGCTGCCGATGCAGATCTCTTCCCTGCCGTCTTCAGTGCGCCACACGGGCAGAGGAGTGCCCCAATAGCGGCTGCGGCTGAGGTTCCAGTCCTGGATATTCTCCAGCCACTTTCCGAAACGGCCTGTTCCGGTCGCTTCCGGCTTCCACTCGATATCCTGGTTGAGTTCCATCATCTTCTCGCGCACCGCGGAAGCCTTGATGAACCAGCTGTTCAGAGGGTAATAGAGCACGGGCTTGTCCGTACGCCAGCAATGGGGATATGAGTGAACGTGCTTCTCGATCTTGAAGGCTTTGTTCTCCTGCTTCATCCAGACGCAGAGATCCACGTCAAGGGTAGGAGTTTCGGGAGTCGCATCAGGGTCGTAGGCGTTCTTAACGTAGCGGCCGGCCCACTGCTTGTAAAGGTCCACATTGACGTTGGTCTTCACATATTCCGGATCCAGATCCTCGATGCGGTAGAAGCGGCCTTTAGTGTCCACCTGGGCCTGGGGATTGCCGTCTTTGTCCTTCACGTAAAGCGCAGGGACGCCGGCTTCCTTCGAGACGCGGGCGTCGTCGGCGCCAAAGGTGCCTGCGATATGCACGATACCCGTACCTTCGGAGGTGGTCACATAGTCGCCAAGAATCACCCTGAAGGCGCCCTCGCCGGGATTGAACCACGGCAGGAGCTGCTCGTAGCGCATACCTTCGAGCTCGGAACCCTTGATTTCGCCGGGAAGGACTTCATATTCGGTCTTGCCGTCGAACCAGGCACCGACCAGTTCCTTCGCGATAATGTAAGTCGCGGGAATTCCGGTATAGGGATTGGCGCTGCGCACCTTCACATAGTCTATCTTCGGACCGACGCAGAGGGCGCAGTTGCTGGGAAGGGTCCACGGGGTGGTCGTCCACGCAAGGAAGTAAAGATCTTCCTCGCCGACTACCTTGAACTGCACGCAGCAGGTGGTGTCCTTCACGTCGCGGTAGCAACCGGGCTGGTTGAGTTCGTGAGTGCTCAGGCCCGTTCCGGCAGCGGGGCTGTAGGGCTGAATGCTCTTGCCCTTGTACAGATAACCCTTGCCGTAAATGTCTTTCAGAAGGTACCAGAGAGTCTCGATATAGCGGTTATCGTATGTAATGTACGGATCGTCCATATCCACCCAGTAGCCGATGCGCTCGGTAAGAGTTCTCCACTCTGCGGTGTACTTCATAACCTCCTCGCGGCAGGTCTTGTTGTATTCTTCAACCGTGATCTTGGTGCCGATATCTTCTTTCGTGATGCCGAGTTTCTTCTCCACTCCAAGCTCCACGGGAAGGCCGTGCGTATCCCAGCCGGCGCGGCGACGGACCTTGAAACCGCTCTGCGTCTTGTACCTGCAGACGGCGTCCTTGATGCTGCGCGCCATTACGTGATGTATGCCGGGCATACCGTTGGCACTGGGCGGGCCTTCGAAGAAGATGAACTCTGGAGCACCCTCCCTCACCTCGAGCGAGCGCTCGAAGGCGTGGTTCTTCTTCCACCTTTCCAACACCTCTGCCGATGTCGCCACGAGGTCCAAACCCTTATACTCTTTAAAAGTCATTTTTTTTACCTAATTTTGAGCCTACAAATTTAACAAAAAACAAGGCCAAATACAAATAAGGATATGGGCGTTCTGGACATCGTACTTCTTGTAATATTTATCCCCGCAATAATCAGGGGAATAACTAAAGGTTTCATCGAGCAACTTGCCGCTTTACTCTCGATTTTTCTGAGCGCATATGTGGCTTACCTGTTCGCCGACAAGGTGGGAGCGTGGCTTTCGCAGTGGATCACCATCAACTCCCCCACCGCACTCTACATCATATCCTTCGTGGTGGTGATCATTCTCTGCGTGCTGGTGATGAATCTGGCCGCGAAGGTGCTCTCGAAGGTGATAGACGCAATCTCCCTCGGCTGGCTTAACCGCATACTCGGCTTCGTGATAGCCATCTTCAATACCGCCCTGGTGCTGGGCATACTCTTCGTGCTCTTTAATGACTTAAACGAGAAGTACCTTCACCTCAGCACCCAGTTTATGCAGGATTCGACCATCTACGCGTGGATCCACAAACTCACTGAAATGGTATTCCCCTATCTCGAAGGCCTGTTCACCAAGATAAGCAATGGCATCCAGGAAATCTAGGATTATCCTTATCGAGACTTCCGCCTCGCTCTGTTCTGTCGCTTTGGCCGAAGAGGGAAAGGTGGTGGCATATCGCGAGAGCGCCGGGGGCCGGGAGCACGCAGCCCTTACCGCGCCCTTCGTCCAGGAGGTGCTCTACGAACGCGGGCTGAAGGTCTCCGACTGCTGCGCGGTCTGCGTCAGCGCCGGCCCCGGCTCCTACACCGGACTCCGTGTGGGTTCCTCCACTGCGAAAGGTCTGTGCTTCGGCGCCGGTATCCCGCTGATCAGCGTGTCCACGCCCGATATAGTAGTCGCGAAGGCCATTTCCGGCGGGCTTGTGCCCGACGGGTGCACGGCTATCGTGCCTATGATCGACGCCCGCAGGATGGAAGTCTATTCGGCCGTGTACAGCCCTTCGGGCGAGCGGCTCACAGAGATTGCGCCAGTGGTCGTGGAAGGTCCGGAGTCATTCTCCGAAATCACGGACGGCAAGATTCTGTTCGTGGGCGACGGTGCTTTGAAGTGCCGCGAAGCCCTCGCCGGCTTGGACGCCGAGTTCGTCGAACTCGTCGCCGACGCCGCCTCGATGGCGCCTCTGGCATTCAAAAAACTCGAAGCACGCGAGTTCGAAAACACCGCTTACTTCGAGCCTTTCTACCTGAAAGATTTCGTCGCCACCGTCTCCCGCAAAAAGCTCTGGTAACCCCGTGGCGCGTAACTGATTGATAGTTAGATAATTAACGAAACTCGGCTCCGGATTTTTCGGAGTCGAGTTTTAGTATTGCCCTGATAATCAGGGGGTTGAGCGCCACGGTTATTTCAGGAGTTTTGCGAGTTCGCGGCGGAGGGAGACGTCGCTGTCGATCTTCGCGGAGGAGATTTCGTCGTCCGCGATGATTAGCATAGTCGGGAGGGACTTAAGGTTGTACAGGCGTACGGCGGGAGAAGCGGCGCCGAAGCCGTCGCAGACATTGATCCACGGCAGCGCTTGGTTCCTGACGACGGACGCCCAGAGGGCTTTGTCGCTGGTGACACCGACTGCGTAGATCTCGAGGCCCTTCGCGTGATACTTATTGTAAAGGGGAAGCAGCACGTCAGAGTTGAAGAGCTTCTGCTCCGCATCGTCCACATCCCAGAAATAGAGCAGGATAACCTTCGCGTCCACGCCGGCTAGGGAGACCTTTTCGGCGTTGATGTCAGGCAGGACGATGTCCGGGAAACCGGCCTGATCGGCCTGAAGGATCGCGCGCTCAAGTTCCATATTGTTCTTACGCCTCTCCGCCTCAGTCTCGAGGGCCTTCACATATTTCGAATCCGGATAGACGGTCTTAAGAGTATCGGCCGTGGCACTGAAAACTATCGCATCGGTGGACTGGCTGAAAACGGGCAGATCCGCACCCACGTTCTGGAAAAGAACGGGAACGACCGCGAGGGACTTCTGGTGCTCGAGCACATAGGCCATACGGTTGCGATAATAGCGTATGTATAGCTTTGTCGCCTCCCTGGGGTCGCTGGAGACCGCCAGTTCCCTTATAAAATCCGAATAGGCCTTCTCGATTCCGGCGAGTTCCGCGGAACCTTCCGAACCTTCGACGCTGTAGTTGCCGAGAGTGTCGGCCTCCACAACCGCCTTTTCCCCTGCTTCAAGTAGCAGTGCGGCAAGACGGGTGTCGCCCTTATAGATGTACACGAACTCGGGCTGACCCTTCTTCACGGGAAGGCTGTACTTGAAATGTCCGCCGGCGTCCGTCTTCACGGAATCCAGCAGATCGGCGGAGCTCACGTTCAGCTTGTGCACGGCGAGCTTCGCTCCGGGAGCATCGGCCACGGTCATAGAGATGCCGGCCTTGGGTGCGCAGGATGCGAAAAGCGCCAGGACGGCGCCCAGCGCGATAAATCTAAAGCTTCTCATACTCGGCGAGGATTGCTGCGGCCAGTTCGGCCTTACGTTCGTCAGTAACTGCAGGACGCTTCTTCCTGAAGTCCAGGTCGCCCTCCGTCTGAAGCGGCACGAGATGGATATGCGTGTGCGGCACTTCCATCCCGAGCACGGCGACACCCACCCTCTTGCAGGGCACGGCCGCTTTCAGCGCCACGGCGACCTTGCGGGCGAAAGCCCACAGACCTTCGTAGGTCTTCTCGTCCAGATTGAAGATATAGTCGTCCTCCACGTTCTTGGGGATGACGAGGGTGTGACCTTCAGCAAGGGGGTTGATGTCCAGGAAAGCGTAGAATTCGTCGCTCTCGGCCACCTTGTACGAAGGAATCTCACCTTTCGCGATACGGGTGAAGATAGTCATAGGGCTAGAGACTGATTTCGAGGATCTTGAACTTAAGGACACCGGCGGGGACCTGAGCCTCCACGATCTCGCCCACGCCGTGGCCGATGAGGGCCTTGGCGATCGGAGTCGTGGCGGCGAGCTTGTCCTTGTTGAAATCGGCTTCCGACTCACCCACGATGCTGAACTTCATCTTGGTCTTCGCGGAGAGGTTCTCCACGACGACGGTCGTCAGCATCTGCACCTTGTCAGTGCTGAGCTGCGAGGCGTCGAGCACCTTCGCATTGGTGATCATATTCTTGAGGTTCGCGATCTTGAGCTCAAGAAGACCCTGGGCCTCGCGGGCCGACTCGTACTCGGCGTTCTCCGAGAGGTCTCCCTTCTCGCGGGCCTCTGCGATCTGGGCCGCAATGACGGGGCGCTGGGCAAGCGCTTCCTCAAGTTCCTTCTTAAGCTTTTCGAGTCCTTCCTGACTCATATAATGTACTTCTGCCATAAGTGGTTGGTGTTTTTGTCAACTAAAAGAGAGTCCTGCCTCGCGGCAGAACCCTTGATTTGTTATTGCAAATATAAGGATTTTTCGGATTATTTCAACCCTTCCTCATACTTGGGCTTCATAATGGCCTCGTAGACCACCAGCTTTTTCAGCTCCCTCTTGCGGGCTTTCTTGTCCTCTTTGTTCTTCAGATCTTCGAGGACGTCCGATTTCTTATTCTTACTCATAAGCTTCCGTATTTCTTTCCGTATTCAAGCTGCTGTCCGAGGAAATCGTCGGGATATTCGACTTTGTAGTCCACTATCTTGCCGCCCTTCTTAACGGGAACGATTTCCGGGTTGATGAAGCCACCGTAAGGCTTGAGGTTCAAAGCTTCGTAGCGTGCTTTCACTTCCTTATGCAGTTCCGGATCGATATTGACTGCGTATTTCTCTATCAAAGCCTTTCCGGCTTTGTAGTCGCCCTCGCTCTTAATGCGCTGAATCTCAGCAAGAAGCTCGGCGAACAGACCGCGCAGTTTCTCGTAATCGTTCACCACGAAATAGGTCTTCCCGTCGCGCACCTTCTTTTCAATTACGTTATCGGACGCACCCTTTTCATAGCACCACTGAGCGATAAGCTTACGGTTCTGCATATGCGCTTCCGTGTTCGGGCGGCCCAGCTCCACGCGGGTGAACTGCGTGAACAGTCCGTTGCGGATGTAGCTCGAATACTCGGCCTTGTAAGCATCCGGATCGGGCATAATACCAAGCTCGACCATCTTCGGGTCAGCCGTGTAGTAGAGGCCAAACAGGTCCGCGCGCGCTTCTTCGAGAGCGGAGGCATACTCGCCCATAGCGGTGGTGCTCACGCCGGGCAGCAGCTGTCCGGATCCGTGGCCGAGGCATTCGTGCAGGTCGGTGTGGACCTCGTCCGCCCACGGGCCGTACTTGCGGACCATCGCCTTCTCAGCGTCATCCCACGCGAATTCGTCCAGCATATTGCGGGGCGACTCCTTCGCCGCATAGTCATAGGCGTGCGTGATATTCGCTATGGTCACGCTCTTGCTGCCGTGCTCCTTGCGGATCCAGTCCGCGTTCGGCAGGTTGATGCCGATAGGGGTGGACGGGTAACTGTCGCCCGCCAGGCAGACGGCGTTGATGACCTTCGCGCTCACGCCCTTGACCTCCTTCTTGCGGAAGCGCGGGTCCACGGGCGAGTTGTCCTCGAACCACTGCGCGTTCTTCGAGATTATCTCCGTGCGGCGCGAGGCCTCAAAGTCCTTGATGTTCACATATCCTTCCCACGCGCCCTTGCGGCCGAGCGGGTCGTTGTAGTCTTCGATGAAGCCGTTGATGAAATCGACCGTGCCCACGGTATCCTTCACCCATTCGATGTTGAACTCATCCCACACTCGCAGGTCACCGGTCTCGTAGTATCTCACCAGCAGGGCCAGAGCCGTTTTCTGGATATCGTTCTCCGCCACGGCCGCTGCTTTCGTAAGCTCTTCGCAGATATGGCTGATCGCTCCGTCGTAGATGCCGCCCTTCTTCCAGGGGAGCTCCACCACCTTGCCGTCCTGCTTCACGACCTTGGTGTTCAGGCCATAAGCAATCGGATGAGGATCTCCCTTGACCTCGATTCCGGCATAGTACTTCTCCACCTCCTCGCGGGAAACTCCTTCGTAGAAGTTCACTGCTGAAAGTTTCACAATATCGCCGCCGGTTTCGGTTGAGCGGCGCTGGAGACCTTTCGTCGTGTCATAGACATATTCGGCGATTGCGGCATTCTCGCCCACCGCTTCGAGCAGGCTTTCGAAATACTCACGGCCACACTCCGGGAAGAACTTGTCCTCCGCGTAGTGATGATGCACACCGTTGGAGAAGAATACGCGCTTGGCGTAGACGACGAATGCGTCCCATTCCGCGCCAGTGCGCTCACCCTTATAATTATTAAGGATGTTCTCGAGGGCGTGCCTCAGGGGAATATTTCCCGCAGAGTTCTGGTCCCAGAGAATGTCGCGACCCCACTTTGCCGCTTCTGCCAGATGATAAGCGTACTCTTTCTGCTGAAGAGTCAGGTTCTCCCATCCGGGTATCGTATACCTCATCACTTTGAGGTCGGCGAATTCGTCCACCAGATAGCGGAATCCCTCCACCTTGTCGTTCTTAACAGTGCAAGATGCCATAATCAGTGCTGCCGCAAGGCAGAATGTTATTGAACGTTTCATACTATGCGTCCTATTGCTGTAATTCTATCCTTTTCCAATTGGGTTTTCAGTTCGTCGAAGGAATTGAAGTGAATCTCGTCGCGGAGTTTGTCCACGAAAGTCACTTTCAGGTCCAGGCCGTAAATTTCCTCGTCGAAGTCGAAGATATTCGTCTCGATCTTCTCGTTGTGGTCAATGTTCGTCATTCCCCACAGCTGACGGCCTTCCACTTCGACCCTGGTCAAATACGCTCCGACCTTCGGAAGGCACTTCAGCGGTTCGCGCAGTTTCATATTCGCAGTCGGAAAGCCTATCGTCCGCCCCATCATATTCCCGCTCACCACCACTCCGCTCAAACTGTACTCGTATCCGAGCATCTGAGCCGCTTCCTTCACCTCTCCCAATCCTAGTTTCTTTCTTACTTTAGTCGATGATATATCATCAGTACAAGAAACTATTGTTGAATTAATCAATGATGAAAGTTCCTCGGTAGACAGATTATCAGAGCCGAAACGGTTATCGTATCCCAAAACTATCGAGGTGACGCCGTAGTCGCGGCGGAGCATTTCCAGGTACTGGCGGGCAGTCAGGGCGGCGAAGTCGCGGGTGAAAGGCAGGACTTCGACGCGGTCCACTCCAAGCGACTTCAGAATGGAGATCTTTTCGTCGAGCGAAGTCAGCAGACGAAGGTCGCGGGAACCGCCGCGAAGGACGGTGCGGGGATGAGGCCAGAAAGTGAGGATGAGACTCTGCTCCGAGCGCTCGCGCGCCGTCTTGAGCAGAGTCTCTATCACTGCACGATGTCCCAGATGAACACCGTCGAAAAAGCCTGTCGCCGCTACAGCCATTTCACCACGGGGAAATCCTGGCGGTGAGGAAGCAGGTCGTTCTTCGGGTAGATGCGTGTGCCTACCTGATACATACCGGTCCTCTCGGGAAGTACGTTCACACGGAAGGTCGCGATACCGCCCTCAAAGCTGACAAGCTCGAACGGAGCGACTTCCTGGATGTGGTGTATGCCCTTCGCATCGGTCGAAGTGAAGAGCATCTCCACCCCGATGTACTCCGGTTTGATACGACCCATATCGATGACCACCTCGCCGGTGAGCAGGTTCTCCTGGGAGAGAACATAAGATGCACCCGGCTGGGTGTAGGAAACGATACGCATATTGTCCCACTCGTCCGCCATAAAGCGCTTCCAGTCGGCAATCTCGCGGGCAACCGCAGCCTTGTTCGCAGCAAGCTTCGCATAGCGCTCCGCCTGAGGGATGTAATACTGGTTGCAGTAGTCGGTGAGCATACGGTTGGTCGTGAAGTTGGACGCGACCTTGGCGATGGTGTTCTTGATATAGCTTATCCACTTGACGGGAAGGCCGCTCTGCTTGTCCACATCGTAGTAATCGGGAGCGATCTCGTTCTCGATGGTGGCGTAGATGGTCGCCGCGTCAAGTTCGTTCTGGTATTCCTGGTCGTCGTAGGTGCGCTCGAGAGGGAGAGCCCAACCGGCGTCCTTCTGATAACCCTCGACCCACCAGCCGTCGAGCACGGAGAAGTGCATAACGCCGTTCATAGAAGCCTTCTCTCCGGAGGTACCGGAGGCCTCGAGCGGACGGGTAGGGTTGTTCATCCACACGTCCACACCCTGAACGAGCCTCTTCGCGAGGGTGATGTCGTAGCCGGGGACGAAGACGATCTTGCCTATGAAGCGGGGATCCTTGCTGATCTCCACGATCTGCTTGATGAGGTCCTGGCCCGCGCCGTCGGCGGGATGCGCCTTACCGGCGAAGATAAACTGCACGGGGCAGGTAGGATTATTGACTATGGCGTCGAGCCTGTCGAGGTCGCGGAAGAGGAGAGTAGCCCTCTTGTAGGTGGCGAAACGGCGGGCAAAGCCTATGGTCAGCACATCGTCGCGCAGATTCTCCTTGATGGTCACGATCTGGCCGGGAGTATAGTGCGCGCTCACGACAGGGTCGGAGAGACGGTCCCTGACGGACTTGATAAGCTCGGTCTTGAGGATCTTGCGGACGTCCCAGATTTCCTGGTCGGAGACGTTGTAAATTCCATCAAAGCAGCTCTTGTCGTAGTGCGAAGTCTTGAACTGCTCGCCGAATACCTTCGCGTGAAGGGCCTTCCATTCCTTGGATGCCCAGGTCGGATAGTGCACGCCGTTCGTGACATAGCTGATGTAAAGCTCTTCCGGAAGGTATCCGGGATACATCGAAGCGAAGATATCCTGGCTGACCTTGCCGTGGAGCATAGACACTCCGTTCACATTCTGGCTCATCGAGGCCGCGAGGGTACTCATCGAGAACTTCTCGTCGTGGTTGTCCGGATCGAGCTTACCGAGAGCCATAAACTCACGCCAGTCGAGGCCGAAGCGGCGGGGATAATGTCCAAGGTACTTGCCGAGGATTTCCTCGTCGAAAGCGTCGTGGCCGGCGGGAACGGGGGTATGGGTTGTGTAGAGGGATGACGCGCGGACAAGCTCCATAGCTTCGCCATAGGCGTGGTGGCCGTCCTGCATAAATTCGCGCAGCCTCTCGAGGCCGGCGAAGGCCGCGTGGCCCTCATTGTAATGGTACACGGTGGGGTTGAGACCGAGGCTGCGGAGAGCGCGGACGCCTCCGATACCGAGCAGTATCTCCTGCTTCAGGCGGTTCTCCCAGTCGCCGCCATAGAGCTGATGGGTCACCGAACGGTCTTCCGGAGCATTCGCTTCGAAGTCGGTGTCCAGGAGGTAGAGGTCCGTGCGGCCGACAGCCACCTTCCAGATACGGGCGCTGAGCTGGCGTCCGGGGAAGTTCATCTGCACTGTCTTCCAGTTGCCGTCCTCGTCCAGAACCGGCTCGCCGGGGATCTTCATAAAGTCCTGGGCATCGTAGCCGGCGACCTGGTTGCCCTGGGGCGTCAGGCGCTGGGTGAAGTAGCCGTAGCGGTAAAGAAGACCCACGGCCACGAGGTTTACGTTCATATCGCTCGTCTCCTTCAGGTAATCGCCGGCGAGGATGCCGAGACCGCCCGAATAGATCTTGAGCGAGGTGTCGAGGCCGTACTCCATACAGAAATACGCCACGGAAGGTTCCGTCCTCTTGTTTTTGAGCTCCATATAAGAGTCGAACTCCTTCATTACTGCGGCCAGACGGCCCAGGAATTCGGCATCGGTTGCGAGCTGCTTATATCTTTTGAGAGTTACTTTGTCGAGAATCACCATCGGGTTGTGGCCGGATTTGTGCCACAGTTCAGCGTCGATGGACTTGAACAGCGCCTTTGCGCTGTCGTTCCAGCACCACCAGAGGTTTTTGCACAGAGTTTCAAGCCCTCTGAGCTCCTCGGGAAGGTGACGGGTAACCATCACGCTCTGCCAGGATGGGGTTGCGTTGTTGTTGTACATAAAATGTCGCTACTGTTTTGTTTCTATGGCCTCATCTACACGAATCTCAAAGTCACTGAGCACATTCATATAGTTGATGAACGCCTCGTAGGGCGTGTCATAGGGGTTAAAATACTTATGGACGTCGCCGTCGGAGAAGAACTTCGTGCACATATAGTAGAAGTGGTCGCTCTCCTGCAGATGGCCGTAGTCCGCCCAGAGGATGGGGTCGTTGAGAATTGCGAGCTTTTCGCCGAGGGCATAGACCTTATTGAAGGCGTCTGCCTGGAGCTCGTTTCCGAGCCACGCGGTGAGGTCGCGCTCCTCGTCAGCCCAGGAAATCGGGTTGGGAACGGAAAGCGGGGCGACTGCGTCGTACTTGGCCGCGGCCTCCGAAGGGGTCACGAACTCGTACTGGCGGTCCGAGAGAATCTTTTTGGGAAGGGCCTTCATAAAATCGAAGATACCCGACTCGGCTTTGTTGTGCTCGCCGAAGGTTTCGTAGTCCATAAAGAGGTTGATCACCTCTCCGGGAGCCGCGTCAAGCGCGTCCTTGAAAGTGTCGGCGGTAAGGGCGCCCTGGGTGCCGAAGCGGAAGGCGATATCGTCAGAGAGCATATAGTTGCGGAGCAGGAGCTTCTGATCCTCAACTATGTCGTTCGAGTACAGATAGTTCGGGCTTCTCCAACCCATAATGTGACGGGCGCCTTCGGTCAGGACTGTTTTGAAGCCCATATCATAGACGAGTTTGCCGATGCCGTCGGAGTAAACGAGCTCCGTGTTACGGAAGGTCGTCGGGGTCTGGCCGAAATACTCCTTGATGGCGGCCTGATGCTTGAGTACCTGATGACGGAACTCAGCTTCGTTGCCTATCGAAGCGAGGGAATGGTAATAAGTCTCGGAAAGGAATTCCACACAGCCGGTTTTGGCGAGCTGCTGGAAGCTCTCGATTACCTCGGGAGCATACCTGTCGAACTGTTCCAGCACGGAGCCGGACAGGGAGAACGCCACCTTGAACTTGCCCTTGCCCGCCTTGATGGCGCCGAGAAGGAGTTCGTTCATCGGAAGGTAGCACTTGCGCGCAACCCTCTTCAGAATAGTTCTGTTGGCGAAGTCGTCGTAGTAGTGAGAGTCCTTGCCGATATCAAAGAAGCGATACTGACGAAGCCTTGTAGGCTGATGGACCTGGAAATACAGACATATAGATTTTGCCATAACCGTGTGTGTTTACTTTACGAGTGAATAATAAATGTCCTTGAGCTTTGCTGCTGCGTGATCCCACTTGAGGGCGTTAACCTCGTCGAAGCCCTGCTTCGCGGCGAAATCGGCCAGCGCAGGATACTTGATGAGGGCGTAGATGTCGTCAGCCATAGCGTCCACATCCCAGAAGTTCACCTTGAAGGCATACTTCAGGATTTCAGCCGCACCAGACTGGAAAGAGATAATGCTCGGGACATTGCTGCGCATAGCCTCGAGGGGAGAAATACCGAAGGGTTCGCTGACGGACGGCATAATGTACACGTCGCTGAGGGCGAACATCTTCTGGACATCGGCTCCACGGAGGAAGCCGGTGAAGTGGAAGCGGTCGGAGATGCCAAGCCTGGCCACCTGGCGGATGGCCCGGTTCATCATATCACCGCTTCCCGCCATCACGAAACGGACGTGGTCCGTACGCTTGAGGACTTTCGCGGCAGCGTCGATGAAGTACTCGGGGCCTTTCTGGAAGGTGATACGTCCGAGGAAGGTGACTATCTTGTCCTGGACTCCCCTCTTGACTTCGATGTTCTCGCGTCCGCTGAAATCCACCGCGTTGTGGACCGCCACAACCTTATCCGGGTTGATTCCGTATTTGTTGATGACTATGTTGCGGGTAAGTTCGGAGACGGCCACCACTTTGTCGGCGGCCTCCATACCGCGGCGCTCGATCGCGTACACGCGGGAGTCGACCATATCGTCGGTTCCGCGGTCGAAAGAGGTGGCGTGGACGTGGACCACAAGCGGCTTGCCGGTCAGTTCCTTCGCGGCTATGCCGGCGAGGTAGGTCAGCCAGTCGTGGGCGTGGATAACGTCGAAGTCGTCCTTGCGCTGCATAGCGATCGTTCCGCCGACCTGAGCGTACCTGCTCACCTCCTCGAGGAGGTTCGCGCCGTACTTGCCGGAGAACTTGAACTTCTGGCCGAAGCCGACGGTGGTCTCGGTAATCTTCTTTTTCTTCATCTCCTCGATGGCCTCGAAATACTCGTCGGGGTCCACGTAGGGGACGATGTTGGAATCGACATAGATGAACTTCACCTTATCGAGGAACTCGTCCACCGTCTCGCTTACGTTCTCGACGGCGACATCGCTCGCGTTGATGATCTTGGTGCAGGTTTCATCTTCGTCTCCGCTGGCGGCGGGCATCACGAACAGGGTCTCGACTCCATTGTGCGCAAGACCTTCAACGATACCCTTGCAGGCGGTTCCGAGGCCGCCCGCGATGTGGGGAGGAAACTCCCAGCCGAACATCAGTACTCTCATTGCTTGTCCTCCTTATATGTCTTGAGAAGATTTTCACAAACGAGCAGGGCGGCAGTGCTGAGCGACGAGGAGATCGCTCCGTGGGGCTCGAAAGGCGGATCGCCGTCGTAAAGCTCAGAGAATGCGCCCACGCCGTGCTTGTTAAGATCCTGGAAGAAACCTTCCAGCAGCCACTCGGCCTTCTTCCAGAACGCCGGGCCCTTGACCTTGAAGCAAAGCATCACGTAAGGGGCGAGAAGAGTCGGCCACGCGCAGCCGTTGTGGTAGGCGAGGTCGCGTTCGACCTGCGAGCCTTCGTAAACGCCCTTGTAACGGACGTCACGAGGTGACAGAGAGCGGATACCGCGGGCTGTCACCAGTTCGTTGTCCACCACCCTGAGAACGGAGGAGAATTTGTCTTCATCCACCGGCGAGTAAGCGACGGCGAGCGCCGAGAGCTGGTTCGGGCGGACTTCGGTGTGCTGGCCTTCGTTGTCGACGTAGTCCGCCAGGCAGCCGAGGCGCTCGTTCCAGAACATAGGCGTGAAGTTAGCCTTGACAAGCTCGGCTATCGGGGTCCACTCCTTTGCGAAGCGGCCGTTGCCGTATTTCTTGTCCATATTGCAGGCGAACACGATCGCGCTGTACCAGAAGGCGTTGGTCTCAACCTGATAGCCGGCGCGCTCGGTGACCGCACGGCCGTCGATATAGGCATTCATCCAGCTGAGGGCCACACCGTCCATCTGCGCCCAGATGAGTCCGTTCGGATGCATAGCCACTTCCTTGCGCACGCCCGGCTTATAGCTCTCGAGGATGCCCTTGAGAGTCTTGCCGTACTTCTTCCAGACGAGCTTTTCGTCTGCGCCGAAAGCTATGTACTGCTGGAGAGTCTCCGCCAGGTAAAGCGGGGCCTCAACCTGAGTCGTGCGATGGAACAGGCGCTCCTGGTTGTCCTCGAGAAGGTTATCGAGGATCTCCTCGAAGTCCTCGGGACGGCCGGCGTAAAGGGTGAGGCCGGGCAGCGCCACGAGGGTCTCGCGGAGCAGGCCGGTCGGCAGCCAGGAGTAGCCGGCTTCTATCCTCTTGCGACCGTTGTGATAGGTCGTGAGGAGGTTCGCGCAGGCCAGGAGGGCGTCGTGACCGTCGGTCTCCACACTCTCGAGCTTATACTGCGCTTCGTAGTCTTTCTTGAAGGTCTTGGGATCCTCTTCATACTTGCTCGCGGACACATACACTGCGTCGCCGGCTTTCATATTGACGCTGAAGGTTCCCGGCGAAAGGAGGTCTTCCTTGCAGTCGAAACCGCGGCGGTATTCGTCCGAGTAAGTCACTCCGTAATACCACACGGGGTCGGAGTTGAACTTAACTGCCTTGGAGAACTGGATGAACAGGTCCGGGAAGGCTTCGTAGAGGCGGAAAGCCGCACCGTTAGCGGCAGGTTTCGCCGCGCCGTTCGCCACTTCATTGGCCTGGGTAAGTGCGTGGATATTGCGGAACGCAAGCAACGGCCTGAACTGGACAGTCGCGGCGTCCGGGGCCTCGAGAAGCTCGTACTTGATGTAGAGTTGATCGCGGTCAGGGCAGAGCAAAAGGCTCTTACGGAACACGATGGAGCCGATCTTGCAGGTAATCTGCGGCACGGGATCGGAAGCGAAGTCCACGACATATTTGTGGCCCCTCGGTTCGTAGATGTCGCCGTAGCAGTGGATTCCGAGATTGAACTGCTTCCCGTTCACGATCAGAGATTCGTCGAGCGAGGAAAGCAGGAGGAACCTGTCTCCGCCAAAGCGGTCGAGCGTGACTGCAAGAAGGCCGTGATACCTTCTGGTGTTGCAGGCGACGATCGACGTGTTGCAATAGGCGCCGGTCTTGTTCGCGATGATAATCTCCCTCTTAAGCGAATAAGAGAGGTTTACCAGTTCCGCCTTGTTGAATTTGAGTAATGCCATATATACCTTATTTTTTTGTCAGGACGAGCGCGCACCTGCTGGGCAGGTAAAGACGCAGCTGATGGTCCACGGTAAAATGTTTCTCTCCGGGAGAAAGCCGGCCGAATCCGTCGAAGCGAGGCTCGTCCGATGTGAAGGCCAGGTCGTACTCTCCGTTTTCAACTTCAAACCCGTAATTCTCGAAAGATTGCGTGGGGTTGAAATTGAGCGCAAATATAGCATTTTTGCGCTTGAAAATCAATACCTTGTCGCCCTCGTTCGCAGTAATCAGTTCGGGGCGCTCGGAGATGACGTCTTCCGCTTCGAGGAAATGCACCATCTGGGCGTCGAAGGCCTCGAGGGCCCCATAACGAAGGGCGGGGTTGTCCGGCAGCGACCACTGCCTTCTGGCGTACTTGTACGACCAGCCGTTGCCCTCGCGCGGGAAGTCTATCCACTCGGGGTGGCCGAATTCGTTGCCCATAAACGTGAGGTAGCCGTTGCCGGCTGTGGCGGCCGTTACGAGCCTGATGAGCTTGTGCAGCGCTATTCCGCGGTCCACGATGAGATTCTGTGTTCCCTTGTTCATAGCGAAGTACATCTCCTTGTCCATCAGGCGGAAGATGATGGTCTTGTCGCCCACGAGCGCCTGGTCGTGGCACTCAGCATAGCTGACCGTCTTTTCGTCCGCACGCTTGTTGGTGAGTTCCCACCACATCTCGCCCATCGACCATTCGTCATCCGATTTTTCCTTGATCCACTTGATCCAGTGGTCGGCCACGCCCATCGCCATACGGTAATCGAAGCCCACGCCTCCCGCCGCGAACGGTGCCGCCAGACCGGCCATACCGCTGACGTCCTCCGCGATGGTGATTGCGTTCTTGTTGATTTCGTGGATGAGCATATTCGCGAGGCCGAGATAGGTGACGGCGTTTTCGTCCACGCCCGCGTTGAAGTAGAGCTCGTAGTTGCCGAAAGCCGTGCCGAGGCCGTGGTCCCAGTACATCATCGAGGTCACTCCGTCGAAGCGGAAACCGTCCAGATGGTATTCCTGCATCCAATATTTACAGTTGCTCAGCAGGAAGTAGACTACCTCGTCCTTGCCGTAGTCGAAGCAGCGCGAGCCCCAGGCGGGATGATGGCCTGCGGGGCCCTGGTAGAAGTACAGATCGTCGCGACCGTCGAAACGGCTCAGGCCCTCGAGCTCGTTCTCCACGCTGTGCGAATGGACCATATCCATAATCACGGCTATGCCCGCAGCGTGCGCATCGTCGACCAGGCGCTTGAACTCTTCGGGAGTGCCGAAACGGCTGCTCAGGGCGAAGAAGTTGGAGACCTGGTAACCGAAGCTGCCGTAGTACGGATGCTCCTGAAGGGCCATTATCTGAATGACGTTGTAGCCGAGCTTTATGATGCGCGGCAGAACATCGCGGCGGAAGTCATCGAAGCTCGCGACCTGCTCTTTTTCACCGCTCATACCGATATGGCATTCGTAGATGAAAGGAGTCTTTATTGCGCCGGGGGCTTTGGATTTCCACTTGTACGGCTGCGGATCCCAGACCTGGGCGGCGAACGCCTTGGTCTCCGGGTCCTGAACGGCCCTCGTGACGTAAGCCGGGAGGCGTTCGCCGCCCCCGCCGGGCCACTCTATCCAAAGCTTGTAGAGTTCTTCGTGGTGGAGGAAGACTTCCGGAAGCCTGATCTCCCAGTTGCCGTTGCCGACAGGCTTAAGGGCATAGGCCTCGCTCTTCTTCCAGTTGTTGAAGTCGCCGATGAGGTAGATCTTGGTCGCATTGGGCGCCCACTCGCGGAATACCCAGCCTTCTTTGTCTTTGTGAAGGCCGTAGTAGAGGTGGTTGTTGACCGCCGCGCTCAGACTGCCCTTCCCTGCGAGTTTCTTTTTCCACTCCAGGATGCGGGCGTGCCTCGCCTCGATCTTGTCCTTCCACGGCTCCAGCCACGGGTCAGATTTGTAAATCTTCTGCATATTATTCTTTATTCTATGTTCGACAGTTTCTCGCGCGCCGTGCGCAGATACTCCCTGCACTTGCCGATCAACTCCTCCGACTCGGCGAGATACTTGTCCATCTCGTCCAGCCCCGTCTGCGGGTCCTCAACCTTCCTCGCGATCTCCTCCAACCGCTCCACCGCCTTCGCGTAATCGAAATTCATATCGTTACTTTTTCTACTATTGCTGTTAGTGTGCCATCCGAAAGCATAATACTCACGCTGTCGCCCGCCTTCACTGCCGCGGCCGACTTGATGACGCGACCTTTTGCGTCAACTGCCAGGGTGTAACCTCGTTTCAGGACGGCGCGAGGGTCGGCGGCTTTGATGCGGCGGTCCAATTCATCAAGCGCCGAGAGGCGCTGCTGAATCTTCGCCGCGAAAGCCCGCGCCAGCCGCGCCCCGAGACTGCCGATGCGCTCATCCTCTGCCGAGTACATATCGATGAACTCGTCCGCCAGCGCTGTCGGGGTCTTTACAAAACGGTACGCGACCATATCGGCGACGTGATAATCTTTGTCGTGGCCGATGGCGGTGAACACGGGAATCGGGCACTGGGCGATCGCCAGCGCGAGGCCGTAGTCGTCGAAGCAGGCGAGGTCCAGGTTCGAGCCGCCGCCGCGAAGGATCAGGACCGCGTCGTAGCCGCTCGTCTTCGTGCCGTCCTTTGCACCCTTGGCACCCCCCGCCGCTTCGACTGCGCCGAGCGCATCCGCGATGCTTTCGGGAGCCGTTTCCCCTTGCATAGTCGCAGGGAAAAGGTCCACCTCGAAATAGAATCCGTACTGGTTTTCGGTGAGATGCCTGCGGAAGTCGCCGAATCCGGCTGCGTCCGGCGCGCTGATGACGGCCAGCCTGTACGGGATTGCGGGAAGTTCCAGCTTCTGCTGAAGGTCCATCATCCCCTCCTCTTGCAACATCTTGATAGTCTGCTGCTTTTTCAGCTCCGCATCGCCAAGCGTGAACTCGGGATTGATGTCGTCTATCACGAGGCTCAGCCCATACAGCTCGGAGTAATTTACCTCCGCCAGCACGAGTATCTGCTGCCCTACTTCAAGGTCCTTTCCTGTTGCATCCCTGAAGAAAGCCCGGAGCATCGGGAATTTCGATTTCCATATCACGGCCTTGACTTTCGCGAGTTGCCGGCCATCCTCACTCTGGACCAGGTCCAGATAGCAATGCCCGTTCATTCTCGCCTGCACCGCCGCAATCTCCGCCTTCACCCAAACCGTCTCCGGAAAGAGCTCCGTCAGCCCCTCCCTGATCGTATTTTGAAGTGTCAGCAGATCCACGTACTCCATACCACTCAAAGATACGAAAAAATGGTTAGATTTGCACCAGTATAAACCTAACACTTCTTTGTTATGACAAAACTTCAATTCCGACCAGGCTATCAACACATATGCCAGCTCTCCGCCGACAAAGGAATCATCTTCTACACCATCGCAGACATCCTTGTATATTATTCAATCTTTGCGATCAGGTGTATCAAGGAAGAGATTGTCGCTCTTGCTTTCAGCATTATGCTTAATCACGTGCATTTCGAAGGGTATTTCAAAACAGAATCAAGAATGGTTTCGCTTCTGCACGGAATCAACACTTCATTCGCAAAGACCTATAATTCCAATTACGGTCTTCAAGGTCCTGTCTTCCAACACGGCTTTCAGCACAGTCAAAGATATGGCGAACAGAAAATCAGGGACACCTTCATCTATATAGGAAATAACGGCAAAGTCAAAACTCCCTGGATACAGGCAGAGGATTATCGATGGAACCTCATCAAATACCTGGTGTCCCAAAATCCCTTTAGCGAAACAATCGACTTTAGGACTGCAAGCCCAAATCTGTTTTATTTACTATCAGAAGTCTTGAACCGAAGACGTAAACTACGACCCCTCGACTATCGTTATTTCGACGACAAGTATCTGGCACTCAATGAAATTGAAAGGCAGCAACTTATTGATTTCATTATCTCCGCCTATTTCTTTCTGGATAGAGAAAAGATCTTTTCTCTGTATGGTACTTATGATAATATCTGCACGGCTATGAATGCGGTATCGGGCAGCGAACACGGTTTTGCGGACGACCTCTCGAAGGAAGATTACAGGCATTACTACAAGATGATGTCCGTTTGCAAGCGCCTTGGATACGATATTCCGAAGCTTAGGTCATTTTCGACCTTAAGCTTAGCCGAATCGTCGAAGCTTAGCACCCAAAATGCCTTAAGCTTCGCACTTGAGCAACACTATGATTTTAAAAGGCTGGTATCGACCCTCAAAGCGGAATCCGGTTGTTCCGATTACGAACTCTCGAAATTCTTCCACCTGCTGGATTGATATCCTTATTTCTGCCTGCAGAAGATCTGGATGGGGCAGCCGGTGAGGTTGAACCTGCTGCGGAGCTGGTTCTCGAGGAAGCGTTTGTAGGGTTCCTTGATGTACTGCGGCAGATTGCAGAAGAAAGCGAACGAAGGAAAACGCGTCGGGAGCTGGGTGACGTACTTGATCTTGATGTATTTGCCCTTTGTGCTCGGCGGAGGAGTCTCCTCGATGATGGGGAGCAGTTCGTCGTTCAGGCGCGCGGTCGGGATCTTGCGCGAATAGTTCTCATAGACCATAGCCACGGCGTCGAGGACATCGCTGATGCGCTGCATTTTCAGCACGGACGTGAAGATGATGGGCACGTCAGTGAACGGGGCGATTCTTTCGCGGAGAGACTTTTCGTAGTCGCGAAGGGTGTTGTTGTCCTTTATGAAGAGGTCCCATTTGTTCACGACCAGCACACAGCCCTTGCGGTTCTTCAGGATAAGGTTGAAGATGTTCATATCCTGCGCCTCCATACCGGTGGTGGCGTCAATCATCATCACGCACACGTCCGAGTGCTCGATGGCGCGGATTGAACGCATCACAGAATAGAACTCCAGGTCTTCGCGAACCTTCGTCTTGCGGCGTATGCCGGCGGTGTCCACCAGCATAAATTCGTGGCCGAACTTATTGTAATAAGTCTCAATCGAATCGCGGGTTGTGCCGGCGACGGGAGTCACGATATTGCGTTCTTCGCCTAGCAGCGCGTTGGTTATGGATGATTTGCCTACGTTCGGCTTGCCGACTATAGCGATGCGCGGCAGGTCTTTGTGCGGATCCTCGACCTCCGGTTCATCGGGCAGGACCTTGACTATTTCGTCCAACAGGTCGCCGGTGCCGGAGCCGTTGGCAGCAGAAATGCTGTAGATTTCTCCGAGACCAAGGGAGTAGAACTGGTACGCGTCGAACATCTTCTCGCCGCTGTCCACTTTGTTCACGCAGAGCACGACGGGCTTCTTCGCCCGACGCAGCACGTCCGCGATCTCTGCGTCGTAGTCGGTCACGCCCGTCGCGGCCTCGACCATAAACAGGACCACGTCGGCCTCGTTGATTGCGATCTGCACCTGCTCGCGGATGGCGCTTTCAAAAACGTCTTCCGAGTTGGTGGTGTAACCGCCCGTGTCCACGACCGAGAACTCGCGGCCACACCATTCGCAGCGGCCGTAGTGACGGTCGCGGGTAACGCCCGCGGTGTCGTCCACTATAGCCTGGCGCATTCCCACCAGACGGTTGAACAATGTAGATTTGCCGACATTCGGCCGGCCGACTATGGCGACTAGACTCATATGCTATGAGGTTAAGGATTCCCGATCAGGTCGGGGATGACTATTATATAATCTACACCCTTCGCAGGCTTCCGAGTAGTTTCCGTCGCACTTAGCGGGGGCGGAGTGCAATTCGGCATCGACATCCTTGAAGCAGCGTATCCCTCGCTTTTGCATCTCGGGATTCGAGCCCACGTCGTACTTCGGAAACTCGCCGTCCTTCTTCAGAAGGAAGACGCACATTCCGAGCACACCGAGGCCCAGCACTATAGCCGCTGCTATGAAGGTTGTCATTTATCGAATTCGGGACTGATAGCTTCGTAGTTGTAGACCTTGTCTATGATTGATGCAAATACCGGGGCCATCGAGATGATCCTGATCTTCGGGTCATCCGCAAGTTCGGGATGAGGGATGGTGTCGGTGATGAGCACTTCCTCGAGGGCCGAGTCGTGGATGCGCTGGAGCGCCTCGCCGCTGAGCACTCCGTGCGTCGCGCAAGCTCTGACGCTGAGCGCGCCCATAGACATCAGGACTTCGGCCGCCTTGCACAGGGTTCCGGCAGTATCGATCATATCGTCAACAATGACAATATTCTTTCCTTCCACCTCGCCGATAGCTGTTATGTTACCGACCACATTGGCTTTGACGCGGGTCTTGTGGCAAATAATCATCGGAGTCCCGAGGGTCTTGGCGAAGATGTTGGCTTTCTTCGCTCCGCCCATATCAGGTGCGGCAATCGCAAGGTTGGAGAGCTTCATTTTCTTGATCTCCTGGCGGAAAACCTTGGCGGCGTAGACGTGGTCCACGGGGATATCGAAAAAGCCCTGAATCTGGTCTGCGTGGAGATCGCAGGTCATCACGCGGTCCGCTCCTGCGGCAGTAAGGAGGTTGGCCACAAGCTTTGCTCCGATTGCGACGCGGGGACGGTCTTTGCGATCCTGCCTTGCCCATCCGAAATACGGCATCACGGCCACCACCTTGTCCGCCGAGGCTCTCTTGGCCGCATCGACAGAGAGAAGCAACTCCATCAGATTGTCTGCCGGAGGGATAGTGGACTGGAAGATAAACACGGTTGCACCACGGACGCTCTCGTCATACTGGGGCTGGAATTCGCCGTCGCTGAAGCGCACGACCTTCATATCGCCGAGGTGGTACGGGCGTTCGCTGTCCGGACGGTCTATTTTGTTCAACTCATCAATGACCTTGCTCGCGAAGTCTTTGGTGGCATCGCAGGCAAACAACTCCATTCTGTGATTGTGTTGCATAGGTTACAAGGATTTCAGTATTGTGTCTATATAATCAAGTATCTCTTCGCGTCCCGCGCCGGTCTGGGCCGAACTTTCGAACATAGGCGGCATCTCCTCCCACTCCTGCGAAAGTATCTGCTTGTCCTTTTCAATCTGCGCCTTCAGCACGTTAGGACCGGATTTGTCTCCTTTAGTGAAAATGATTCCGAAAGGAATTCCGTTCTCTCCAAGCTCGCGGATAAAGTCCTGGTCTATTTTCGTTATGTCGTGACGGCTGTCCACCAGCACGAAAAGCATCACGAGTTCCTCGCTGCCCAGGATATAGTCGTTAATGACCGCCTTCAATTCGTCGCGGCCCTTCTGGCCCATCTTGGCATAACCGTAGCCGGGAAGATCCACCAGATACCACTGGTCGTTGATGAGGAAATGGTTCACGAGTTTCGTCTTTCCCGGAGTGCTTGAGGTCATCGCCAGACGGCCGTTGCGGCAGAGCATATTGATCAGGCTGCTTTTACCGACATTGCTCCTGCCGATAAACGCGAACTCCGGCAGCTTCCTCTGCGGCTTTCCCGCCACTCTGGTGCTGCTCCCGGCAAATGTTGCGCTGCTGATTTTCATATCGACCCTAACCGACACAAATATAGCAAAAATTTGCTAGCGTTTGTCTCCGGTTCGAAGCTTAGACTATTTTTCATGCTAAGTTTCGACGATTCGGCTAAGCTTAGGGTTGAAAAAGGCCTAAGCTTCGACTCTCAGCTGCCCCATCCAGATCTTCTGCAGGCAGAAATAATTAGTCCTTCGGATACCTGATGGTGAAGCAGGCGCCGCCGAGCTTGAAGCTGCGCGAGTAGGCGATGGCGGCGCCGCAGCGCTCGAGGATGCTCTTGCAGATCGACAGGCCGAGGCCGCTGCCGCCAGTTTTAGTGGTGAACTTCGGGGTGAAGAGCTTCGAGAGGTTCTCCTCGTCCACGCCGGGGCCGTTGTCTTCGAAGACTATTTCGTAGAAGCCGGGGTCGGTACCGTTCCTCAACGAAACAAGCACTTTCGCGCCTGACTTGCCTTCGCAAGCCTGGACGGCATTGTTCAGGATGTTCACGAACACACGCACCAGCTGCGGGCGCGGGCCGCGGATTAAGACACCTGGCAGGCCGAGGTACTCGAACTCCACGCCCGGACGGGCGCCGTACATATCCACCTCATCCTTCAACAGTTCGTCGAGCTTGATCTCGACAGGCTCTTCGGAGTACAGCTTCGCGAAATCGGAGAACTGGTTCGCCGTTTCGGTAAGGACGTCGATATGGTCCAGAAGGATGGTCGCCATATCGTCGAACTTGGTCTGCCAGCTCGGGTCGCCGTTGGCTTTCAGGCGCTGGATGCGCTGGATCTGCAGGCGCATAGGCGTAAGCGGGTTCTTGATCTCGTGCGCCACGTTGCGGGCCATCTCGCTCCACGCCTTGTCGCGCTCGGCCTGGGCCAGAGCCTTGGTGGAAGCGGTGAGGTCCGTGACCATTCTATTATATGACTGCACCAGCGAGGAGATTTCGTCCTGACGGTCGTAGGAGATATACTCCAGGCGGTCGACTCCGCCGGCCTCCATCTTGCGGCTCATCTCCGAGATGGGCCGGAAGGTCCTGTCGACCGCATAGGAAATCAGAGCCAGCGACAGCAGCAACAGGATGAAGAACACAATCAGGATGCTGATGGTATGGGTGACGGCGTCGAGCTGGAAGTCGTAGTTGCGCTCCATATAAGGCGACGAGAAGATGGCGACTATATTGCCGTCGGCTCCCATCACCGGGGCGTACATAGTGTAAATCCAGCGGGTGCCGTATTTCTCGCGCTGAATATAATTACCCTCGTTGAGGTACATTATATGGTAGTACGCCGTTTCATCGAGGCGGCTGCCGAGCACCATCTTTTCGAAGAGCTCGGGCGAGGTGGACATAAGGATGCGTCCGTCCGGGCGGAAAATGGAGATGTCCGAGCCGGTGTTGTCAGAAACACGACGGATGAGCGCAAGCGTCTCGCGCGAGAACAGCGCGTCGCCCGAACTGTAGCTGCGCAGTCCGGCCTGGAGCATAGTACGGATGGAGTTGGTCTTGTCCGACATCATAGTCCGGGCGTTGGCCTCGTTGCGGCCGAAGACGAAGGTGACGCTGAAGGTAGCAAGGACCGCCATAGTGGCTGTCAGGGAGACCGTCGTCAAGATGGTAATCGTCTTCTTGAAGGAGTTCGGAGGCAGCGGCACACGCGCACTCTTGCCGGAGAAGATGCTCGCGAACAGGAAGAACACGAGGGTCACCATCGCAAGCGCAAGGAGGTTCGAATCGATGTTCTTGTACTGGCGGGAGATGATAATTATTTCATCATCGGAGACCTGGTTTACGAAGTGGAGATAGCCGTCGGAGACATAATCGGTCTCTTTCAGCGAACGGAAGCCGGCGAGCTTTTCTTCGGTAAGGCGGGTCGGATAGGCATAGGAGCCTTTCAGATACTGGCGGTCACGGCCCTTATATTTTGCGTAGGAGTAGCGCCAGGGTATTTCATCAGTCTTGTCGCCCAGACCGAGAACGGAGGACAGCGAACGTCCGCCGTCGCTTGATTTGGGCTCGATGCTCACGTAAATCGTGTTCTGGCCCTGATCCTCCACATAGTACTGGAACGCGCCCACATAGCGGCTGCGCTGGCCGGAAAGCGGCGCATAGAAGAAACGGGAATTCTGGTCGATGCGGGTGCCGGATTCAAGGCCGAGGCCTTCCGAATCGCCGCCGATCTGAACCCTGATGTCATAGTTCGAAAGGACCCTGAACAGGTAATTGTCTATGATACGCTCCCTGGCAATCTGGGCGTTGTCTTCCGAGCCGGAAGCGCGGCTCAAAAATTCGTCGGCGGCAATCTGGTTCTCCGCCCTCTTCAGCTGTTCCTCCAGGGCGTTGTCGCGGTCGTTTGCCAGATTCTCCGCCCACGAAGAAATAATCAGCTGCTCACGTTCGAAGCCCATCGAAGTGGTCACAAGCACCAGGTACAGTGCCAGCGCGAGCGAGCCGATGACGCGGCCGGGCACGGAGAAGAGGTTCACCTTGCGTGGACCGCGAGCGAGCGCGGGCATAAGCAGGACGGCAAGCAGCATAGTGGATACCAACATCAGCACGAAGGTGCCGAGCACCGCAGCCGACTCCCAGCTCAAAAGGTCCAGTTTGGTAAGATCAAGGCTTATGTGCGTGTACACGAACACCTTGAACAGTTCGATGTACGAGAATGCGAAGATGCCGAGGATCGCGACTATATCGGCGATGCAGGCGATAATCCTGCCCGTGCGATTCTTGAAGCTCGCCCATATGCTTTCGCGGCATAGGTACAGGCAGAGCGATATCATAAACGTGATCAGGTTGATCACAAGGATGACCGAAATCTGACTGAGTTCTCCGTCGGCAATCGGGAACCATTTGGCGAGCGCGACCGTGGAAAGGAGCAACAGGCCGATAGAGGCAAGCGAGCCGCGTACGGTGGGCTGCGCTTTCAGGCGCAGGATGAGACCCACGGCGAACAGCAGGAACGCGACCCAAACCAGATAAGCGGGGAGCTTGCTGCGAACGGGCAGCGACTCGTAAAGGACCTTGAAGACGGGCTGGCCTGCGTAGGAGACGCCCGTGCCGTCCGGGGTATGGAGGCTGCGGATGGAGTAACCCTCGCCGAGCCGGAGCTTTTCGTTCCCTTCCAGTTTCAGACCTACGACCACCGTCACCAGGCCGCGGTCCACCTTCTTCGCGAGGTAGCTGGTCTGCGGGCCGAGCTTAAGGTAAGTGTAGTAGGAATTGAGGTCTATGAACGGGGATGTGGCCAGTCCGCGGCGGCGGAAACGGGTGGAGTAAGTCCTGCGGATAATATCGTCGTTGCTCACCGGAAACTGGTTCGTCCACGACTGAAGACGGTCGTTGACATAGCGGTAGACCACCATATCTCCGGGCAGCTTGCCGAGACTCATCCACTGGTCGGACGAGCCTTCGAAAGCTTTCTCGGCGAAGGAGTCGAGGGTCGCCAGCCTGTGGCTCAGGACCGTCTCGACCCGGCGCGCCGCGCGTTTACTGTCTCCCTTGGCCTGGGGAGTGAAAAGCGAAATGGCGAACAGCAGCACTGCCGCGCCTATGAAAATGGCCGATAGTAGTTTGCGACTTACTTTCATTCGTGGTGGTACGACTCTCCCTTCAGGATAGTGAGAGCGCGGTATAGCTGTTCAACAAAAATCGTGCGCACCATCTGGTGCGAAAAAGTCATCTTCGAAAGCGAGATCATCCCGTTTGCGCGAGAGTACACTTCCTGGCTGAATCCATACGCCCCGCCGATGACGAAAACGAGGTCGCGGCCCTGCTGGAACTTGCGCTGGAGCCAGTCGGCGAATTCCACCGAACGGAACTCCTTCCCGCGCTCGTCCAGAAGGATGAGTTCATCGGAGTCCTTCAGCGATTTGAGTATGAGTTTCCCTTCAGCGGTCTTGATCTGATCTTTGTTGAGCGCCGACACGTTCTTTAGTTCCGGTATTTCCCGAACCTCGAAGGGTATATAGTGGAGAAGCCTGGAAGAATACACTTCCAGGCCTTCGGATACCCACTTAATGTCGGTCTTGCCGACTGTAAGAAGCGAAACTCGCAACCGATTAGACTCTCTGACCGTAGGTGCGGTCGGTGGTGTTGACGGTAATCTTGTCGCCCTGGTCGATGAAGAGAGGAACCATAATCTTGGCGCCTGTCTCAAGGGTGACTTCCTTGAGTGCGGAGGTGGTGGCAGTGTTACCCTTCACTGCGGGCTCGGCATAGGTAACCTCGAGGGTCACATAGGTCGGGAGTTCGCAGGTGAGGCAGCGCTCTTCTTCTCCGGTAACGAACATCATCTCAACGTGCTGTCCTTCCTTCATAAGGTCGGAATTCTCAACCACGTCGTGAGGCAGAGTGATCTGCTCGTAGGTCTCTTCGTGCATAAAGTTGAAGGCCTCGCCGTCGTCATAGAGGAACTGGTAGGGACGACGCTCGACCTCGATGGTCTCGATCTTCGCGCCTGCGGTGAAGGTGTTCTCCAGGATGCGGCCGTTCTCCAGGTTGCGGAGTTTGGTCTTCACGAAAGCGGGGCCCTTGCCCGGCTTGACGTGCTGGAACCACACGATCATACACGGTTTGTCGTTAAACTTCAGATAAAGTCCGTTTTTGAAATCAGCTGTTGTTGCCATATGTGTTAGTATGTTAGTTTTTGCTAAATCGCACAAATATATAAAATTCCGCTTTCACTCCCGCACTTTCGGCGAGAAAAAGGCCCAAAACTCGCCGGATTGGGCAAAAACCTGACTTTCGGCGAGAAAAAGGCCCAAAAACTCGCCGGAAGAGGTAAAAACCTGCCATTCGGCGAGAAAAAGGCCCGAAACTCGCCAGATTGGGCAAAAACCTGACTTTCGGCGAGAAAAAGGCCGAAAACTCGCCGGAAGAGGGAGAAAAGGATGAATCGGCGCCAAAATGGGGCTAAAAGGCGCCGATATGCGCAGCGACCTCTTCCAGCAGCCAACGGGGGGTCGAGGTGGCACCGGAAACGCCGACGGTGTCGCCGTCGCGGAACCATTCCGGACGGATGTCGGCGACTCCGCCCACAACGAAGGTGCGGGGGTTGACCGAGCGGCAGAGATCGCTGAGCACGCGCCCGTTCGAACTGGCTTTGCCGGTGACGAACACCACGGCGTCGTGGGCGCGGGCGAACTCCGCGAGGGCGTCGTGGCGGGTTGCGACCTGGCGGCAGATGGTGCGGTGGATGCGGAGCGCGGGGAGGCCGCCGGCCAGCAACCCGCACACCTCTTCGTAACCCACCGGGCTCATAGTCGTCTGCGAGAAAATGTCGGCATCCGCCGTGGGACCGTCTTTCAGGGCGAGAAGTTCGCGCGCCTGGTCCATATTCTCCACCACCCACGCGCGGCCTTTCGCATTGCCGACCAGCCCGATCACCTCCGGATGGCCCTTCTTGCCGTAGATTATCACATCGCCAGGGGCGGCCGCGATCTTGCGCTGGATGCCGAGCACCACCGGGCAGGTGCAGTCGATTATCTCGTAGCCCAGACGGCCGAGGTTTGCGAGTGTCGAGGGAGCCTCGCCGTGGGCTCGGATGATCACCGTCCTGCCTGCGCCGCCCATCTGCTCCAATTCGGCCGCGCTGACAGGCTCGAGCCCGAGGGAGGACAGGCGCTCAAGCTCGGATTCGTTATGGACGACAGGGCCCAGCGAATAGAGAGTCGAGCCGGGATGCGAACCGAGGAAATCCTCGGCGCTGCCTATCGCACGGATTACTCCGCCGCAAAAGCCGCCGCTCCCGTCGATCTCGACTTTTTTAATCATCGTAGATATTGAACTTGCCCTTGATAAGGCCCTTGACCCACGCGACTTCTTCGCTGATGGTCATATGCGAATTGTCCAGGATGAAGGCATCAGCCGCACGGCTGAGAGGCGAAGTCTCGCGGTGCGAATCGATGTAGTCGCGCTGGCGCAGATTCTCCTTGACCTCTTCCAAAACGGGGTTCTCGCCCTTTCCCACCAGTTCGTCGAAACGACGCTGGGCGCGGACGTCCGGATCAGCGGTCATAAAGATCTTGATTTCTGCGTTCGGGAACACGGTCGTGCCGATGTCGCGGCCGTCCATTATCACGCGCCCGCCTTTGGCGAGTTCGTGGAGCTTCGCGTCCACAAAGCGGCGCACATACGGGACGGCCGCGATGGGACTTACCTGGCTCGAGACCTCCATCGTACGGATTTCTTTCTCGATGCAGCGCTCGCCTATGAATGTGCGGTTATCGGTGGCGAACCAGAGGTCCAGGCCCTGCAGAGCCGCTTCAAGCGCGGGATTGATTTCATTCGACTTGTCGATGAAACGCTCTTCCTGCGCGAAGAGTGTTACTCCGCGGTAAAGGGCTCCGGAATCCAGATAAAGGAAACCGAGTTCCTTGGCCATTAGCTTTGCGAACGAGCTTTTTCCGGTGCTGGAATAGCCGTCGATCGCGATGATGATATCGGGGACAATCATATATTAAACGTAGTCTTGGACATTGGCAACGGTAATGACGTCTTCGCCGAGGATGAGCAGACGCTCCACCACATTGCGAAGTTCGCGTATGTTTCCCTTCCAGGAACGCTCCTGCAGGGCCTTGACCGCTTCGGGACTGAAGGTCTTACGAGGCATCGCGGTCTCCTGACAGATCTGCTCCACAAAGTAATCCACAAGCAAAGGGATATCCTCCTTGCGGTCGTCGAGCGAAGGGACTCTGATCACGATCACGCTGAGACGGTGATAGAGGTCTTCACGGAAATTGCCTTCAGCGATTTCCTTTTTGAGGTCTTTGTTGGTGGCGGCGATAACGCGCACGTCCACTTTAATATCCGCGTCGCTACCCACACGGCTGAGCTTGTTCTCCTGAAGCACGCGCAGCACCTTCGCCTGGGCGGCGAGGGACATATCGCCTATTTCATCGAGGAACAGGGTTCCGCCGTCAGCCTGCTCGAACTTTCCCTTATGCTGTTTGATGGCCGATGTGAAAGAGCCTTTTTCGTGGCCGAAGAGTTCGCTTTCAATAAGCTCGGAAGGGATGGCCGCGCAGTTTACTTCAATGTAGGGCGCGGCGGCGCGATCGCTCTGGGCGTGCAGGCTGCGGGCCACCAGCTCCTTTCCGGAGCCGTTGGGGCCCTCTATCAGCACGCGCGCAGGCGTCGCCGCGACTTTCGCCACTATATCCCTGATATGCTGCATCGGGACCGACTCCCCTATCATCTTCGCCGTGCCGAACACTTTTTTCTTCAGCACTTTGTTCTGAGTGGTAAGGGTAGCTTTGTCAGTAGCATTCTTGATTGTGATAAGGATTCTGTTCAGATCCAGCGGCTTCTCGATGAAGTCGAAAGCGCCCTTCTTGATGCAGTCCACGGCAGTGCCGATATCGGCGTGCCCCGAGATCATCACTATCGCGCTGTCCACATCCTCCTCCGCGAGTTTGGAGAGCACTTCCGTGCCGTCCATAACAGGCATCTTTATGTCGCAGAAAATCACGTCGAAGTGCGAAGCGGTCGCGGCCTTCAGGCCTTCGGCGCCGTCTTCAGCGACTTCCACTTCGTAACCTTCGTCCGAAAGGATCTCACGCAGCGAATTGCGTATCGAGCGTTCGTCGTCTATTATGAGTATTTTCATTGCTGTGCTGATTTTTGGGCTGCGAGCTCACGCTCGTGATCTGCCGCGGCTCTCTCCACACTCACGGAACGTTTCAGCACGAATCCGGCGCCGAGGTACTTGGTGCGGACATCCTCATCGGCCGCCAGGGCCTCAGGGGTTCCCTGCTGAAGGATGGTGCCCTCATAAAGCAGGTAAGCGCGGTCCGTAATTGCGAGGGTCTCACCCACGTTGTGGTCCGTGATGATCACGCCTATGTTCTTATACTTGAGCTTCGCGATAATGTACTGGATATCCTCCACGGCGATGGGGTCCACCCCCGCGAACGGCTCGTCCAGAAGGATGAACTTCGGGTCTATGGCGAGTGCGCGCGCAATCTCGCAGCGGCGGCGCTCACCACCGGACAGCTGGATACCCAGCGACTTGCGCACCTTCGAGAGGTTGAACTCGGCGATGAGTTCCTCGAGTCGCTCCTCCCTCTGCTGCTTGGGCACGCCTTTCATCTCCATAACGGACAGAAGGTTTCCCTCCACGGACATCTTCCTGAAGACGGAAGCGTCCTGCGGGAGGTAGCCCAGACCCATCTGGGCGCGCTTGTACATAGGGAGTTTAGTAATCTCCGTGTCGTCCAGATAAACGTGCCCGTCGTTCGGAACTATCTGGCCGGTAATCATATAGAAGCTGGTGGTCTTTCCGGCACCGTTAGGTCCGAGGAATCCCACTATCTCACCCTGGTTTACTTCCATCGAGACACCCTTCACGACTGTGCGGATGCCGTACTTCTTAACCAGGTTTTCGCAACGCAGTTTCATACTTAGTTAGTATCGAGTTCGAGGTCGATTATAAGTTTTGCGGCTTCAGGATTCTCCTCCATCAGCACTTTCGCCTTGTCGGCGTCCATATATATCACTTTTTCCTGAGCCTCGGCAGGAATCACGCCTACCTCGAGGTGGACCTTGCTCGTGCCGAGAAGCTCACGGAACTCCTTCTCCATCTGGGAAAGCATATTCGCTTTGATCCAGTCTCTCTGGTTTTCAGCCACCACCTTGAAGAGAACCACCTTCACGCCGTCAGCCTCCGAAAGTTCGAGTTTCGCGTTCTGGATGGCGCTCGCAAGGCGAGGCTTCGACGCATACTTAGCCGCCAGGTCCTTCCACTTCGCCGTGACCTGCTCGTCCGAAGGAATCGGATCGGCAGAATGGTCCACGGTCTCCGCAGCAGCTGCGCCCTCTGCCTCCGCAATAAGCGAGCCAAGCGAAAGGGACCCGGCCGTCTTCGCCGGACGAGGACGCGGTTTCGGTTCGGCAGGCTCGGCAACCACGACCGGCTCAGCCGGTTTCTCCTCAACAAGTTTCGGAGTCACTGGCTTCGCCTCCACCTTCGCCGTGGGCTTGGCGTCCGAAGCAGGTGCTGCCTGGAGGAAGCAGAGACGCATAAGGGCATACTCGATGTGAAGGCGCTGGTTGGCGGCCTGCTTATAGCCCGCTTCGCAGGCGGTGGTGATTCCGAGAGCGTCGTAGATAAACTTCACTGAGCAGCGCTCAGCCTGCTCGCGGTAGCGCTTGCGCAGGCTGTCCGGGAAATCCAGCAGGCTCTCGAGCCCACCGGTACGGCTGACCAGAAGGTCACGCAGATGTCCGCCGAGAGAAGATATGAAATACTGGGCATTGAAACCCTTTGCGAGAATTTCGTCGAAGGTCAGAAGCGCAGTAGTATAGTCTCCCGAAAGGGCAGCGTCTATTATCTTGAAGCCGTATTCGTAGTCGAGGACGTTGAGATTCTTCAGGACGTCTTCGTACTTTATGTCGGTTCCGCAGAAGGCTACCGTCTGATCGAAGATAGTCAGCGCGTCGCGCATAGCGCCGTCCGCTTTGCGTGCGATGACGTGAAGCGCTTCGTCGTCCACCGTGATTCCCTCCTTGGTGGCGACCATACGCAGGTTCGAGACGATGTCCGGAACGCTGATACGGTTGAAGTCGTAGGTCTGGCAGCGCGAAAGGATGGTCGGCAGGATCTTATGCTTTTCGGTCGTGCACAGGATGAAGATCGCGTGTGCCGGCGGCTCCTCGAGCGTCTTCAGGAAGGCGTTGAAGGCCGACTGCGAGAGCATATGGACCTCATCGATGATATACACGCTGTACTTTCCGACCTGCGGGGGGATCTGGACCTGGTCCATCAGGGCCTTTATGTCGTCCACGCCGTTGTTCGACGCGGCATCCAGCTCACGGATGCAGTACGAACGGCCTTCCGCGAACGAGAGGCAGGATTCGCACTCGCCGCACGGCTCCATATCCGCAGAGGGGTTGGAGCAGTTGATGGCCTTCGCGAAAATACGGGCGGTCGAGGTCTTGCCGACACCCCTGGGTCCGCAGAACAGATAGGCGTGCGCCAACTGCCCCCTGATGATGGAGTTCTTGAGTGTTCTTGCGATATTATCCTGTCCGATAAGAGTCCCGAAGGAGTCCGGACGGTACTTTCTTGCTGATACGATATAATCTGACATAACTCACAAATTTAAACATTTATTTGGTTATCTTTGCCGTGATGCAAGCGCGGTGGAAAAAATATTTGATTACCCTTGTGATCATACTGCTCTCCGGGGGCTTCCAGGCCGCCGGACAGGG
>JAGAAF010000057.1 GCA_017615435.1 Bacteroidales bacterium | reverse complement strand
GCGTGGTCCCTGCAGGGCATGATCCTGCGACTCCCTGATTATGAGTCAGGTGCTCTAACCAACTGAGCTAAGGGACCAGTCAGACTTGCGGCCCGTGCGGCCGCGCGTCATCATACTTTGATCTCTACATCAACTCCTGCGGGAAGCTCGAGTCTCATAAGGGCATCAACGGTCTTTGCGTTGCTGTCCTCGATGTCGAGAAGCCTGCAGTATGAATCGAGCTCAAACTGCTCACGCGACTTCTTGTTGACGAAGGTTGAGCGGTTGACGGTGAAGATCTTCTTGTTGGTCGGAAGCGGAATAGGTCCGTTGACCGTCGCTCCGGTGGTCTTCACAGTCTCGACGATCTTAGCCGCTGACTTGTCAACGAGCATATGATCGAAGGATTTGAGTTTAATTCTGATTTTCTGGCTCATATTAACGATTTTTGTACTTTACTCATCATTGTCATCGGATAGCAGTCTGTACCCGCTCTTCTCAACTATTTCCTTCTGCATAGAAGGAGTAACCTCAGCATAATGGTCGAATGACATTGTGCTGGTGGCGCGTCCCGAAGAGAGAGTACGGAGCACCGTCACGTAACCGAACTGCTCGGCGAGCGGTACGAACGCCTTGATGATGCGCGCTCCGTTTGCCGTGCTGTCCATCGCGCTGATCTGTCCGCGGCGGCGGTTGAGGTCGCCCACGATATCGCCCATATACTCTTCGGGTGTGACCACCTCGAGGCTCATAATGGGCTCAAGAATGACAGGCTTGCACTTCGGGCAGGCGTGGCGGAACGCCATACGTCCGGCAATTTCGAACGAAAGCTGGTCCGAGTCGACCGGGTGATAAGAGCCGTCAAGCACGGTAACTTTCATCGACTGAACTTCACAGCCGGCCAACACGCCATTGGCCATAGCCGACTTGAAGCCCTTCTCGATGCAAGGGATGAACTCCTTGGGGATGTTTCCGCCCTTGACGACACTCTCGAACTGGAGTCCGGTAACGCCGGGATCTGCCGGTCCGATTTCCACGATAATGTCGGCAAACTTGCCGCGTCCTCCCGTCTGTTTCTTGTAAACTTCGCGGTGCTGGACGCTGGTTGTGATTGCCTCTTTGTAGTTGACCTGGGGCGCACCCTGATTGATCTCCACTCCGAACTCCCTGCGGAGACGGTCGATGATGATGTCAAGGTGAAGTTCGCCCATTCCGCTGATGATGGTCTGACCCGTTTCCGCGTCTGCCTTCACCGTGAAGGTAGGATCCTCCTCGGAAAGTTTTGCGAGCGCTACGCCCAATTTATCAAGATCTGCCTGGGTTTTCGGCTCCACGGCGACTCCGATGACGGGGTCCGGGAACTCCATAGACTCGAGGACGATGGGGTGACTCTCTTCGCAGATGGTGTCGCCCGTCCTGAGGTCCTTGAATCCGACTGCCGCTGCGATGTCTCCGGCCTCCACAACCTCGATGGGGTTCTGGTGGTTCGAGTGCATCTGATAGAGCCTCGCGACGCGCTCCTTCTTCGCCGACCTTACGTTCAGCACGTAGGATCCGGCGTCCAACTTACCCGAATACGCGCGCAGGAATGCAAGACGGCCCACGAACGGATCCGTGGCGATCTTGAACACGAGCGCGCAGAAGGGCTCGTTCTCAGAAGGCTGGCGCTCGATCTCGGCCCCATTGCGAGGGTTCACACCCTTCACGGCGCCTTTATCCAGCGGGGACGGAAGATAACGCATTACTGCGTCCAGAAGGAACTGGACTCCCTTGTTCTTGAAGGAAGATCCGCAGCAGGCGGGGACGATCTGCATAGAGATCGTGCCCTTGCGCAGCGCCGCGATAATCTCTTCCCTCGTGAGGGACTCCGGGTCCTCGAAGTACTTCTCCATCAGAGCTTCGTCGCACTCTGCCGCCGCCTCCACGAGCTTGTCGCGCCAGGCGTTGACTTCGTCGACCATATCCTCAGGAACTGTCCCGTAGTGATAGTTTACCAGTTCTTCACTTGAATTGTAGTAAATGGCCTGCTTGTCGATGAGGTCCACGATGCCCTCGAATTTGTCTTCCGCCCCGATGGGGAGGCAGACGGGCACCGCTTTCGCACCGAGCTTGGTGTGGATCTCCTCCACGCACGCGAGGAAGTCCGCCCCGACGCGGTCCATCTTGTTGATGTACGCGATCTTCGGGACGCCGTACTTGTCCGCCTGACGCCATACCGTTTCGGACTGCGGCTGCACGCGCCCTACCGCGCAGAATGTGGCGATAGTGCCGTCCAGCACGCGGAGCGAGCGCTCCACCTCCACGGTGAAGTCGACGTGGCCGGGAGTGTCGATCAGATTGATCTGGTAGACCTTTCCCGCGTAGTGCCAGAAGGCGGTGGTGGCAGCGGAGGTGATAGTGATACCCCTCTCCTGCTCCTGGACCATCCAGTCCATTGTGGCCGCTCCTTCGTGGACCTCGCCGATTTTGTGCGTCTTTCCGGTGTAGTACAGGATACGTTCAGACGTAGTGGTCTTACCGGCATCGATGTGGGCCATGATGCCGATATTACGTGTGAACTGAAGATCCCGTTTAGCCATTGCTACCCTTTGTCAACTAAAAATTAGAAACGGAAGTGGGCAAATGCCTTGTTGGCCTCTGCCATTCTGTGCATATCCTCTTTGCGCTTGAATGCACCACCTTCGTTGTTGTAAGCCGCTACGATCTCTG
>JAGAAF010000056.1 GCA_017615435.1 Bacteroidales bacterium | reverse complement strand
GCAGGCTCCATGAAGGACCAGGTGCGGTACTTGCCGTCGCAGGTGTGCGACGTGATGACCGCACCGTCCTTGCTCGCGAGCCTGCCGACCATTATGCTGGTGCAACTCTGGTCGGAGCCTGCTTCCTGGTCGGAGCCCTGAGCAAAAACGCCGGCGCAGCTGATCACCGCACCGGCGAGTATTAGGAGTAACTTTTTCACTACTTGAAGAGGTTGAAGATGCCCTGGAGCGAGTTCACTGCCTGGGAAACTTCGGTGCTGGCTGCGCTGACCTGGGCGAGGGCGGAGGTCACTGCGGTAGCGGTGTTGGCGGTCGTGGTGGCTGCCTGCTGGGTGGCCGCTGCGGTCTGGGCCTGAGCCTGCTGCTGAGCGGCTGCGGTTTGAGTCTGAGCGGTCTGAGCCTGGGTCGCTGCGGCGGTGATGCCGCTGGCGAGCAGGGTTGTCGCGGCGTTGGTCACGGACGACAGGTTAATGCCTGCGAGGTTGGTGAGGTTGCTCACGACCGGGGTGCTGTTGTTCTGGTTCACGAGGTTGTTCGAACCGAGGATAAGACCGGTTGCGAATTCCCTGACGTAGTCTGATTTGTCCACGGTGCCGGCATCCTTGAGCTCGGTGATTGCCTGGGAAAGGGTAGCGAGGTTGAGGATGTTGCTGATGTTGGTCATATCCACTTTGTTGCCGTCGGCCTTGTACTGGGTGTAAAGGTTACGGAGAGCAGCTCCGGAAGCCTGGCCTGAACCGGTGGGAGTTTCAGTGGAAGAACCTGCTCCGAAAATGCCGCAAGATGTTGCGAGCACGAACGCTGCAGCTGCAGCGAAGATTGTTGAAAGTTTCATCGTGTTATCGTTTTGTTTTGAAAAAATTACTTACCGGTTCGGAGCATTCAGCTTCGAGTATGCCTTTCTGCACTTCAGTTTTCGGATGGAGCAGGGAAGGGGTGAAGAGGGAATACCCACGTTTAGGGTCGTCCGCGCCGTACACTATGCGCCCCATCTGGGCCCAGTTCATCGCGGCGGCACACATCGGGCAAGGCTCGACTGTGACGTATAACTCGCAGTCCTTCAGGTACTTTCCGCCCTGCGCTTCCATTGCCGCCGTGAGGGCTATCATCTCGGCGTGGGCTGTGGCATCACCGAGTCTTTCGGTCATATTATGCCCCCGCGCGATGACGCGGCCGCGGCAGACGACGACGGCGCCGATGGGCACTTCGCCCGCGTCCGCTGCCTCCTGCGCTTCCCTCAGCGCCTCCCTCATAAATCTCTCATCCTGTTCCATTCACACAAATATAATAAAAAGTTGGGTTAACCTGTGGCGAACTCCGCAGGTTAACCCAACTTTTTAGGATAGCGAAACAAAAGTTTCACTATATTTGAAACTCGTATGAAACTTTTTCTGATAGACGGTCACGCGCTCATCTTCAAGATGTATTACGCGTTCCTCGGGAGGCCGATGGTGAACAGCAAGGGGGAAGATACCTCGATACTGTTCGGCTTCACGAAATACCTGCTCGAGCTTATCGAGAGGGAGCATCCGACTCATATCGCCGTGGCGTTCGATCCTCCGGGAGGGACGTTCCGCAATCAGCTGTACCCCGAGTACAAAGCCAACCGCGCTGAAACTCCGCAGCTGGTGATCGATGCGTTGGAGCCGCTGTCAGGGATAGTCAAGGCTATGGGCATACCAGTGCTGATGGTCGGGGGCTTCGAGGCGGACGATGTGATCGGTTCGATGGCCAAGCGTTCAGCGGGAGAGGGTTTCGACGTGTATATGGTCACGCCCGACAAGGACTACGGCCAGCTGATCGAGCAGCACATCTGGCAGTACAAGCCGGGAAAGGGCGGCACGGACAACGAAGTTTACGGAGTCCGCGAAATCTGCGAGAAGTACAATATCAACAGCCCGGAGCAGATTATCGACATCCTCACGCTTTGCGGCGATTCTTCGGACAATGTCCCGGGAGTGCAGGGTGTCGGGCCCGTCGGAGCGGCGAAATTCCTTTCCAAATACGGCACTGTCGAGAACATCTATGCCCACCTGAGCGAGCTCACGCCCAAGCAGCAGGAGATGTTCAAAGCCGCTATGGACCATCTGCCGCTGAGCAAGAAACTCGTTACCATCAAGACCGACATACCGCTTATGGTCACCGCCGACCAGATGGTGCTGAATACACAGGTCGGCCCTGAGTTGACAGGGTGGCTGGACCGCTATGAGATGCCCTCGCTTAAGAGGCACGTGGCGAAGATATGGGGCGACGTTCCGCAAGCGCAAAGCGCTGCTCCGGTCACGGCAGCGCCAGCGGACATTCCCGACGACCTTCCCGAACCCGCGCTGTTCGAGCACCAGGCGATAGGAGAACTGGACTATCTGGAAGTCCCGGCGGCGGAGATTTCGGCTGAAGTCAAACAATTGGGAAAGTGCGCCGTAGTGGTGTCGAACGGAAAGGTCACGCTCGCGACTGCTTCGAAAGCAGGCACTGCAAAGGCAAAAGAATTCAAGGACATCCTTACGGATCCCTCGATAATAAAGTGCGGGTTCAGTATGAAGAGCCAGATGAACGAACTGGCAGCCGAAGGTATCGAGCTTCAGGGTCGTTTACTGGACTCGGAACTGATGCATTACCTTCTTAATCCCGAGCGTAGCCACCAGCTGGAGATGCTTGCGGAGCATTATCTGGGTCTTTCTCTCGAAGGCAAACAGCAGGAAGAATCTCTAGGCAGCCTGTTCGATGCCGAGGGCGAAGCAACCTCAGACAAACCCGACTCGCGCGAGGCAATTATCGTGTTCCTGTTAGCTGAAAAACTTCGCGATGAACTCGGCGACGGCAAGGCGGCTGAGCTCTATGAAAAGATCGAGGAGCCTCTTATCAAGGTTCTCGCACGAATGGAGCAGATAGGCGTCAGGATTGATCCAGCCTCACTGAAAGACTTCGCCGACGGCCTCCGTATGACCGTTCAGCAGAAAGAGGCGGAGGTCCGCGAACTTGCCGGAGTCCCGACCCTGAATGTCTCCTCTCCCAAGCAGATAGGAGAAGTCCTTTTCGAAAAACTGCGCATCGACCCTCAGGCCAAAAGGCCCGCGAAGGGTTCCTGGCCCACGGACGAAGAAACCCTGCTCAAGTACCGCGACGCCAATCCGATAATCGACGCGATTCTGGATTATCGCGGCACCAATAAACTTCTTTCGACCTACATCGAGCCGCTCCCGGGCTACATCAGCGCCCGCGACGGACGTGTCCATACCACCTTCAACCAGGCTTTGACGAGCACCGGCCGCCTCAGCAGTTCGAACCCGAACCTGCAGAACATCCCCGTCCGTACGGAGCAGGGCCGCGAGATACGAAAGGCCTTCACGGCCCCTAAAGGTAGCGTGATAATGTCTGCGGACTACTCGCAGATAGAGCTCCGTTTGATGGCCCACCTCTGCGGCGACGAGCATATGAGGCAGGCTTTCCGCGAGGGGCAGGACGTGCACGCCGCGATGGCCGCGAAGATATTCCGTAAACCGCTGACGGAGGTGACGCCGGACGACCGCAGGGTCGCGAAGACGGCCAATTTCGGCATAATGTACGGCATCTCGTCGTTCGGTCTCGCCCAGAGGCTGCACTGCCCGCGCAAGGTTGCCGCGCAGATAATCGACGACTACTTCGCTTCGTTCCCGACCATACGCTCGTTCATCGACGGCACGCTCGAATCCGCGCGCCGCACCGGATATGTGGAAACGATCTTCGGCCGCCGCCGCTATGTGCCCGACGTGAATTCTCACAACGGCAATATCAGGGCTATGGCCGAGCGCAACGCCGTGAATGCGCCGATCCAGGGCTCCGCGGCGGACATCATCAAACTGGCGATGATTGGCGTGGACCAGGCGTTGCGTGAGCAGGGGCTGCGCAGCCGTATGGTGCTTCAGATCCACGACGAACTTGTGCTGGAAGTGCCGGAAGACGAAATCCAGCCCGTAAAGAGAATACTAACCGAGCAGATGGAGGGCGTGATGACCCTCAGCGTTCCGCTCACAGTCGAATGCAACTATGGCAAGAACTGGCTCGAAGCCCATTGACGAACTCGTCCGGCTCGCTATGATAGGCGATGGAGCGGCCTTCACCGCGCTCTGGGATACGCATATCAATGCCCTTCGCGCGTATCTGAAATCGACGATGAAGAATCTGGACGATTTCTTCATCGACGACATCTGCTCCCGCAGCTTCGAAAAGGCCTTCCGCCAGATCAAAAGCTACGACCCTTCCCGCAGCCAGTTCAGCACCTGGCTCAAGACCATCGCTCACAACACTGCGCTGGATACTATCGAAGCGGAGAAGCGCGCAGGCCGCGAGACCGTTTCGCTCGACGATAACCTCCAGACTGCTTCGGTCGCCGAGACTATGACCGAGGTTGAGACGGATGCGCTGGATTCGATCATACGCGACGAAGACGAACTGCGCACGCGCGCCTATGTGGACGGTCTGCCGGACCTCTACAGGGAAGTGGCCCGCAAACGCCTGATCGACGGTCTACAGTACAAGGAGATTGCAGACGAACTGGGACTGGAACTGAACACGGTGCGCACGCGCATACGCCGCGCCAAGGACCTCATAGAAAAAATGAAACGCGATGAGCAGGATGCCTAGCAAGAAAGACTTCGCGAAGATGTGCGAACTCTACCGCGAGTGGAACGAGAAGATAAACGTCATCTCGCGAAAGGACATAGACAATCTGTTCGAACACCATATCCTGCATTCGCTGGCGATTCAGAAGTATATGCAGGAGCGCGGGCTGCTGGAAGACGGCCTCGAGTTCTTCGACCTCGGCACAGGCGGCGGTTTCCCCGGGATTCCTCTGGCGTACACGATGCCGGAATGCCATTTTACTTTGTGCGATTCCATTGCGAAAAAGGTAAAGGTCGCAAAGGCGGTGGCGAAAGATCTTAAACTGAATAACGTGACCTGCGTCAACTCCAGGGCCGAGAATCTGCCCGGGCCTTACGACTGGGTGATCTCTCGCGCTGTCACTTCACTGGATGCATTCTATCCGTGGGTAAAAGGAAAGTTCCGCAAGGGTATTCTCTATCTGAAAGGTGGTGACGTGCTCTCCGAAATAGAGGAGATGTGCACCAAATGCAAGGTCGATCCTTCAAAGGTGAGCGTATGGCCTATAAATGATTGGCTTAAAGACGATTATTTCGCAGAAAAATTTGTAATTGAAATAAGAAAATAATATCTTTGCCCTCCCAAAATCGAAAAACAAAAAAATAGATAGATATGAAAAGGACATTCCAACCCTCACGTCGCAAGAG
>JAGAAF010000055.1 GCA_017615435.1 Bacteroidales bacterium | reverse complement strand
GATACGATATAATCTGACATAACTCACAAATTTAAACATTTATTTGGTTATCTTTGCCGTGATGCAAGCGCGGTGGAAAAAATATTTGATTACCCTTGTGATCATACTGCTCTCCGGGGGCTTCCAGGCCGCCGGACAGGGCCGTATTTACACCCGCAGGGCAAGGCTCGCCGACTTCCAGACCAAGACCACCAAGGTGGTGCTGAGCGGCGACGACCTGCTGGACATCGCCCTTCGCGAAGAGGTCCGTCGCCGCTGGCGCATCTCTCCTTTCGAGTTCTGCGATCCCGAGGATTTCGATGCGCTCAAGAACGATTCCGCATATTATTTCCTCTACCTTTCGCAGGACAAGGCCGGACTGGCGTATCTTACGCTTCTTAAAGGCGGAAACGACGAGTCGTTCCGCAGCCTCGACGGCAAATTGGAGGTCGTTCGCATCCCCTTCTCGCCGGTGAGCATAACTTCCGGCCGGGAGTTTGTCTACATCTCCGCACTGCTTGACATAGTGCAGACCTTCGTGGAGGAATCGCTGACCAACACCGCGCAGAACATACTTGGCCTGTCGTTCTACAATGGCAACCTGTCCAAGGCCCACAAGAAGAAGATCTACTTCGCAAGGGAGGATCTGGATTCCGGCGTGCAAGGACGCGATTCCGTCAGCGTTCTCGCGCAGGGGCTCATAGCCGTGGACAATTTCGAGGCCGACAGCCTGTTCGACGCGGGCTCGAGCGAAGCGCTGATCGCCTTCAGCATCTCCCCCGCCGAACCCGGTCGCAGAGCGAAATGCTACAACTTCATAGTGTCGGCCGACACGCACGAACTCTATTATTATCAGTCTCGCAGTTTCACGCAGACCGGCAAGCGCGGGTTCACCAGAAGCGCAATCAAATCCATACGCAGGGAACACGACTACAAGGATGAGAAGCGGAAGAAGTGAGAATGGACTGAGGTATGCCGTGAAGAGCAGCGCCAGCAAGGTTGGCTACTGCTCGCTCAGCGTACGCTGCGGCACGCGCGCCGAGGGCAATCTGCCTGAAGGCACGGCCCATTTCGTGGAGCACACCATTTTCAAAGGCACAAAGCGCCTTAGCGCCGCGCGTATCAACTCCTATCTCGACCGTCTCGGCGGTGAACTCAACGCCTACACCACCAAGGAGGAAATCGTGCTTCACGCTACGGTCCTTCGTGAAGACATCTGGAAAGCAGTCGGACTGCTTCTCGAAATCGCCACCGAAGCCACCTTCCCTGAACACGAAGTTGAAACCGAACGAGGAGTCATCCTGGATGAAATAATCTCATACAAAGACAGCCCGTCGGAGGACATATTCGATAATTTCGAAAGCCGCTTCTTTGCAGGCAGTGCGCTTGGTCGCCTCACTCTCGGCACCCTCGAATCAGTTGGAAAAACGTCAGTCGACGACCTGAAAACATACTACAAGCGCAACTTCATCCCGCAGAATATGGCCCTTTGCGTTGTCGCGAGCGGGGATGAAGGAGAATTGGAAAAACAAGCCCTGAAGATTGCAGGGAAGTATCTGGGAGATTTCTCTTCGTCATCTCGACCAAGCGAAGCAAGTGGAGAGTTCTCATCCGCGAATCATTTCGACATAACGGAGGACAAAGACAACCACGAAGTGAATGTGGTTATGGGGGCAGTGGCTCCGTCGCTATATGAGCAGAAAGAGAGAGTGACGGCGGTGCTGCTGGCGAACATCCTCGGCGGTCCGGCGTCGAACAGCCTGCTGGGAGCGGAACTTCGAGAGAAGCACGGATGGGTGTATTCGATAGAATGCGGCTACACCCAGTATAGGGATACTGGTCTGATGACCGTGAGTCTGGGCTGCGACAGGTCGAATCTGCGCAAGTGCCTGTCCGCCGTGGAGCGTATACTCTCGAAGGTGCGCGACACCGCGATGAGCCCTGCCGCTCTCAAAGCGGCGAAGAAGCAACTGCTCGGGCAGCTGGCCATCAGCTCAGACAGTGGAGAAACGCAGTGCCTCTCGATGGGAAAGAGCCTTCTTTCGTTCGGAGAGATAATGCCGGACGCCAAAGTCCGCGAACTGGTGGAGTCCGTCAGCGCCGAAGAACTGCGCCAGGTGGCGGGAAAAATCTTCGCTCCGGAGAAAGTCTCCAGACTCATTTATTTATAACATCTCCGGCGGGGACAGAATCTTTCAACCCCGAATTTCAGCCCAAATAGAGCATTTTTATCACAAAAACGCCCACTACGTCACATTTCCGGCCGGTATGTGACAATTTCTTCCACGAGCCTTACCCGCGCGATACCTTTGCATCCGTAAAAACGAAACGCAAAGCAATGACAGCTATTACAATGAGACTCGACAACGCGTCGAACATTTATCCTGCCTCGCTTACCAAGAGGTACGCTTCCCTGTTCAGGCAAAGCGTAACCCTCTCCGAACCCGTGAACGTCAATTACCTCCAGCAGGCCCTTAATAATACAGTACAAAGAATCCCCAGTTTCGGTTGCACCCTAAAGAGCGGCGCCTTCTGGTGGTATCTTAAAGAACTTGGCAAACTCCCAGTGGTGGGCGAACTCACCTCGCTTTCCCCCTACGGATACAAATTCCACGGCGGATTCCTCTTCAAGGTCAGCGCTGACGGTTGCAGAATAGTCCTCGACGTGTTCCACGCCCTCGCCGACGGCAAGGGAGGACAGACTTTCCTTCTTACACTCACAGCAGAATATCTCAGACTCCGTTACGGAATCGACATACCTTACAATGATCTTATTCTCGATCCTTTTGACGTACCTTCTAAGAGGGAGTCAGAAGACAGCTTCACTGAATTCAGCGGCAAGAAAGGCGCGATGGAGCAGAACGACACAGCCTATCACGCCAATGGCCACAAAATAGGTTACAGGGTTCTCCACAACGAAAGGATTATCGTTCCTTTCGACGAGCTGAAGCCCGTGGCTGCGAAATACTCCTGCACGGTTACCGAGCTCATCACCGCCGCTATGGTCAGCGCGCTTCAGGAAGTGCACAAGCACGACCATCGCAAGGCGAAGAAGACCGCCATCAAAGTGAACGTGCCGGTTAACCTCCGCCCTCTCTTCGGCAGCAGGACCCTACGCAACTTCTCCTCCTACATCAACCTCGGAGTGGATGTGGCGAACGGTTATTACGACTTCGATGAGATCGTGAAGATCGTCTCCGCCCAGAAGCGCCACCTCGTGCTGAAGAGCGAGCTGGAAAGGAAGGTCGCCGCAAACGTGGCCCTCGAGAACAACTTCGCCATCGCTATGATTCCCCTCTTCCTCAAGAGGTACGCAATCGACACCGTTTGCAGGCTGAAGGGCGACAAGCTTCTCTCCCAAACTTTCTCCAACCTCGGCAATGTCGTGCTTCCGGAATCAATGCAGAAGTACGTGAAGGAAATGGACTTTATGCTCGGCCGCCAGAGAGGCGTCCCCGGAGCAGCGGCAGGAGTCGGCTACAACGGCAACCTCTACCTGAACTTTTCCAGGAACATCGTTGAAGACGACTTCGAATCCTACTTCGTCGATCAACTCCACCAACTGGGAATAACAACAAAACAGGTCTCGGAATAACCGAGACCTGTTTTTCTTTTCAGACAGCCAGGACTACTTGAGGGTTCCGGCCTCGACGGCTTTCACCATGTCTTCGTTCGCGGTGATGTAGATCTCAACGCGACGGTTCTTGGCGCGGCCTTGTCAATTTGACCGAACGTCAGGCATTTCAAGGCCATATCCTTCATCACTTAGTTCTCCGATTTTCATCCGGACACCATCAGGAACATTATTCTTAGACATTTACCTTTCTTGTTGTGTCCAACTTTTGTGGGTCATGACACTTATAGGGAAGGCTACAAAAGGGGGAAGTTCACAATCGCGGAGGGTATTGGTGACGGTGCCTCCGCCGTCAAACGTATTTATCCATCGACACATGTCGTCAGTAGCCCTTGTGATGGGGATGCCATCCTTCTTATGAGGTATATACAAGATTATATCGGACCATTATATGTAATATGTATTCTCGACATAATAATAATCTTCTGACAGGTCTGGATATATTATCTTCCAGCCATTGTTTGCAAGATTATCTATAGTGCACTTGTAAATAGTATAGTTAAAACTAGTTATTAGTTGTTTGTTAGCAAGCTCCAGGTCTTGTTGTTTGATAATATATATGTACAATGTGTCACAATCAAATTCAAAATACTCCTCGAAAGTTGATGGATATCTCTCACTGATGGCCCAATCATTGGTTTGATGAGGATGAGTGGCAAGATTGGGATTATGAATCCAAGCTTTTAACATCCAATTTACTGAATATCCTTCACTTTCAGTTAACGCGTTAGTTACGACAGTTTCATCGGTATTGTTGGTGAAAGGAATATTCACATGATTATCGCTATTATTTGTATGGCACGCCTGAACAAACGCAAGGAGAAGAAAAGAAAATAATGATTTTAGCTCCATTTTCTCTAATAGATATAATGATGGTTGTCGATAGCAGAATGAATTACCCCAATTTACGCATTAATTCACAAATACAAAGTATGCCGGCCAAATAATTGGTCGGCATACTTGAATAAGCTTAGTTGTTGGACTACTTGAGGGTTCCGGCCTCGACGGCTTTCACCATATCCTCGTTGGCGGTGATGTAGATCTCCACGCGACGGTTCTTGGCGCGGCCGGCCTCAGTGTCGTTGTCTGCGACGGGCTTGTTGAAGGAAAGGCCCTGTGCATAGAGGTGGTTAGGATCCATACCGTCCTTCTTGAGTTCCTTCTTCACAGCGTCGGCCCTCTTCTGGGAAACCTTCTCGTTAGCCTCTGCCGAGCCGACATTGTCGGTGTGGCCGAGAATGGTGATGTCAGCATTCGAACCGAGATCCGCGAGAACAGTTGCGAACTGCTTGAGGGACTCCTTGGATTCTGCGCTGAGTTCGGAGGAGTTGAAGTCGAAGAGAATTCCGCTGGCGAAGGTCACCTTGATGGCCTCGAAGCCGTTCGCATCGGTGATGGTCTCAATCTTGGCAGCCTCGATCTTCTCGAGTTCCTTTGCCTTCTTGTCCATAACTGCGCCGATGGTTACGCCTGTTGCAGCGCCTGCTGCGCCACCGATAGCTGCACCCTTGAGAGCGCCCTCGGTGTCACCGGTGATGAGGTAGCCGATACCAGCGCCCACTGCGGCGCCACCTACTGCACCTGCGAACAGGCCCTTGAGAGTTGCACAAGACGGCGCAAGAAGCATCGCTGCAGCCGCCACTACGAGTAAAGTTTTTTTCATAACGTTAGTGTATTAAATGGTTAATAAAAAAAGTTATCCTATTGTCGCGCCGTTGACCAGCGCCTCTTCAGGCGAAACGATTCGCATCTTTCCGTCGCCCTGACGCGCCATCAGAATCATACCCTTCGACTCGATTCCGCGAATTACGCGCGGTGCCAGGTTCGCAAGGATGCAGATCTGTTTTCCGACCATCTGCTCGGGGGTGTAATACTCGGCGATACCGCTCACGATCACCCTCTTGTCGATGCCCGTGTCTATGGTCAATTTCAACAATTTATCCGTCTTCGGCACACGCTCGGCTTCCAGCACGGTAGCGGTGCGTATGTCCATAGCCTCGAACTGGTCGAAGGTAACCTCCGCCTTCTGGGGTTCGACGCGTGCAGCCGCCTCAGCTGCCGCGGCCGCCTTCGCCGCCGCCTCGCGCTCTTCGCGTATCTTGGCGAGCCTGTCGAGCTGAGCCTGAATGGCATCGTCCTCAATCTTCTCGAAGAGCAGTTGCGCCTCGCCGATCTGATGGCCCTCAGTCAAAATATCCGAGCGGCCGAGCAGATCCCACTCCAGCGGCGAATCTATCATCTTGCGGAGCTTCTCAGCAGCGAACGGGGTGAACGGTTCGAAGGCGATCGCGAGGTCAGCGCAAATCTGCAGGCAGACATTGAGGATAGTCCCTGTGCGGGCCATATCTGTCTTCGCGACCTTCCACGGCTCAGTGTCCGAGATGTATTTGTTGCCCACACGGGCCATCGACATAGCGTCTTTCAGAGCCTCGCGGAAGCGGTAGTTCTCCAGGTTCTTCTCCAGCGAAGCCCTTAAAGCCGGAATCTCATCCAGTGCCTCCTTATCGATTGCCTCAAGCGCGCCCAAAGCCGGCACTTTGCCTTCGAAATACTTATGCGTAAGCACCACGGCGCGGTTCACGAAGTTGCCGAAAATAGCAACCAGTTCGGAGTTGTTGCGCACCTGGAAGTCCTTCCAGCTGAAGTCGTTGTCCTTGGTCTCGGGAGCGTTGGCGGTCAGCACATAACGGAGCACATCCTGCTTTCCGGGGAAATCCTCGAGATATTCGTGCGCCCACACGGCCCAGCCGCGGGAAGTCGAAATCTTGTCGCCCTCGAGGTTCAGGAACTCGTTCGAAGGGACGTTGTCCGGGAGGATATAGCCGTCGCCATAGGCCTTCAGCATCGAAGGGAAAACGATGCAGTGGAACACAATATTGTCCTTGCCGATGAAATGCACGAGCTTCGTATCCTCGCTCTTCCACCATTTCTCCCAGTCGTTCGGGAGGAGCTGTTTCGTGTTGCTGATGTAACCGATGGGAGCGTCGAACCAGACGTAGAGGACCTTGCCTTCGGCGCCCTCGACGGGCACGGGCACGCCCCAGTCCAGGTCACGTGTGACCGCACGGGGCTGCAGACCGCCGTCGAGCCAGCTCTTTACCTGTCCATAGACGTTGGACCTCCATTCCTTATGTCCGTCCAGAATCCATTCGCGCAGCCACTGCTCATAATCCTGCAGAGGCAGATACCAATGGGTGGTCTCCTTCTTGATGGGCTCGGCTCCACTGAGTTTGCTCTTCGGGTTGATAAGTTCCTCGGGACTGAGAGTGCTGCCGCACTTCTCGCACTGGTCGCCATAGGCATCGGGGTTGCCGCACTTGGGACAGGTACCCACGATATAACGGTCCGCAAGGAAGGTCTTCGCCTCCGGGTCGTAGTACTGCTCAGTGGTCTTCGTGATGAACTTCCCCGAATCGTAGAGTTTCTTGAAGAACTCCGAAGCCGTCTCTTCGTGGATCTTGGACGAAGTGCGGCCGTAGACGTCGAAATTGATGCCGAAGCCCTTGAACGACTCCGAGATTATCTTGTCGTATTTGTCCACTATGTCCTGAGGCGAGCAGCCCTGCTGACGCGCCTTGATGGTGATGGGCACGCCGTGCTCGTCGCTTCCGCACACGAACAGGACATCGCGTCCTCTCATTCGCAGATAACGCACGTAGATGTCCGCAGGGACGTAAACTCCTGCGAGGTGTCCGATATGCACGGGGCCGTTTGCGTAGGGCAAGGCCGCTGTCACGAGCGTTCTTTTGTAGTCTTTCATTTTTTTATTTTCTTCGTTAGTTCCCTCTGGAACTTCTGGTACTTCACAAGCGCCTGCATTATCTTCAACTGCTCTGCGGAGTCCGTTGTCTTCGAGAGCGAATCCTTAAGGAAATCTATCTTCATCTGCACGCGGCGCTCGGCGTACATAAGGATAGTCTTAGGCACATAATTCACCAGCCACGACTCCACACTCATCATCGAATCGGTGAAGTTCTGAACGGTGATCTGGTATTTCTCAATAGAGAGCTCGGCCGTGACCTTGCGGATTTCGGGATCCGGGTTGTCGAACAGGCGGCGAATGATTGCATCCTGGTCCAGACCTTCGCAATAGGCGTCCACGAATGCATCATAGGTCTTGGCATAGACCGAATTCTGAAGCGACGAACCGTCTTCCTCAATCGCGCCGCGGATGAAATCGGTGACGTTCACCACATCAGGCGTGTAGTAGTCCGAATCGGTCTCGAACTTCATAGGCTTATCGCCGTAGCGGAGCAGGAAGCTGAGGATGTCCGCCTCCAGCGGGGCAAGCAGCTTGTTCTCGAAGACAGTCTCCTGCGGGCGGACCGGCATAAACTCGGGAGCGTCCACTTCCTCGATCGGGGCCATCTCTTGCAGGCCCTCGTCTGCGCGGGCCACTCTGCGGGCTTCCCTCTCGCGGGCCTTCTCGGCATCTTCGCGCGCCTTTTCCCGCGTCTTCACGATGCGGTCGAAGATAATCTGCGCTTCCATACCGAACTTGGCCGCAGTTTCCTGGACATAAACCGAACGCTGGACTGCATCAGGAATAAGGGCAATCGTGTCCGCGATATCGTTGATGAGGCCCGACTTCTTGTACGGGTCGCCTGCCGCTTCTTCGAGCAGAAGGTCGGTCTTGAACGAGATGAAATCGCGCTCGTTCGCGGCTATATAATCCTGGACCTCCTGAAGGTTGTGCTTGCGGCCGAAGCTGTCCGGATCCTCACCCTCCGGAAGAAGGACTATGCGCACGTTCATACCCTCCGGCAGCACCAGGTCCGTGCCGCGGATGGCGGCGTGGATACCCGCCGAATCACCGTCATACATTATGGTCATATTGTTGGTGAAACGGTGGATCAGGCGCACCTGCTCCACGGTCAGGGACGTACCGCAGGAGGCAACGACGTTCGTGACGCCCAGCTGCTGCATAGTGATCACGTCCACGTTCCCCTCGACGAGGATGCATTTATCCTGCTTCGAAATCTCCGACTTCGCGAAATAAATGCCCAGCAGGGCCTTGCTCTTGACGTAGATCTCCGTCTCCGGGGAATTCACGTATTTTGCGGGGTTGTCGCTTTTCAGCGTACGTCCGGAGAATGCTATCACACGACCGGCGAGCGAGTGGATAGGGAACATCACCCTCTCGCGGAAGCGGTCCGCGAGCGAGCCGTCTTCGTGCTGGACTGTCAGGCCGGCGGCAATCAGGTACTCGGGCTTGTATCCGGCTGCAATCGCGGCGTCAGTGAGAGCCGAACGGCCGGACGGTGCCCAGCCGAGTCCCCATTTGGCGATAGTATCGTCTTCGATGCCGCGGGAGTGATAGTATGCCAGGCCCACGTTCTTTCCCTCCACTGTCTGCAGCTGCTCGTAGAAGAATTTGTGCGCGAATTCGCTGACCAGCAGGATGCTCTCCCTGCGCTGGCGGTTGGCGATTTCTTCGGCCGACAGTTCCTCTTCCTGTATCTCAATGTGGTACTTCTGCGCCAGATAGCGAAGCGCCGCCGGGTAATCGAGATGCTCATATTCCATCACGAAGCCAACGGCGGTGCCTGCCTTGCCGCAGCCGAAGCATTTATAGATACCCTTCGACGGGGTCACATAGAATGAAGGCGTCTTCTCGTTGTGGAAAGGACAGCAAGCCACCAGGCTGGCTCCGCGCCTCTTAAGCGAGACGAAGTCGCCGACGACCTCTTCGATTCGGGCCGTCTCAAGGATTAGGTTTACTGTCTCCTGGGGAATCATTTAAGACGCTACTTCACAAATGAATTTTATACGGGTTAGGCGGATCTCCATCTCGGAATAGTCGTTCTCAAGGGCGCGGATTGCGTCGTCCAGCGAATCCGAGGCTGCTTCGTGACGGAAATAATCCATCAACTCCGCCACCACGTCGGGTTCCACCTCCTGGTTGACATAGTAATTGATATTCAGGCGGGTGCCGGCGGAAACAATGGTCTCCACCTCCGTCAGAAGGTCGCACATAGGCATATCCAGGCTCTTCGCGATGTCGTCGAACGGCAGGCGTCTGTCGATCATACCGATTATCTGGATCTTCACGGCCGACTTGCTCGCAGTGCTCTTCACTATGAGGTCCTGCGGGCGCTCGATCTCGTTCTCCTCCACATATTTCGCGATGAGCTCGATGAACGGCTGGCCATATTTTTTCGCTTTGCCTTCGCCCACTCCCTGGCAGTTCTTCAGTTCGTCCAGGGTAATAGGGTAAAGTATGCTCATATCGTCGAGGGCCGGATCGCCAAAGAGTATCCACGGCTGAAGATCCAGCTTGTGCGCGAGGTCCTTGCGGAGGTCCTTGAGCATAGCGAGCAGCACGGGGTCTCCCCCGCCACCCTTCATTGCCGCGGCGTTGGCCGCTGCATCCTCATCGTCCTCCTCATCGTCCGGCGAGCCGTCGCCCGTGAAGACACGGTCCTCGACGAGGTTGAGTTGCCAGGGATTCTCGAGGAACTGCTTTCCGAGCGGAGTCACGAAGATAAGGCCGTAGGTCTCGATTTCCTTGTCCAGCAGGTGCATTATCAGGCCCTGGTGGATGACTGTCGCCCAGAATTTGTCGTTATGCTCGTCACCGGCGCCGAAGTACTGAATCTTGTCGTGGTGATAACTCTTGACTAGTGCGGTATCGTTGCCGGACAGGATTGCGGCGAGATGCTCGAGCTTGAAGTGTTCCTTCAGGGAGAGTATGAGCTTTATGACGAGCTTCATCTCCGCGCGGCCGTCGAAGACCTTGCGCGGGTGCAGGCAGTTGTCGCAGAGACCGCAGTTGTCGTTGGGATAATCCTCACCGAAGTAGCCGAGCAGCAGCCTTCTGCGGCAGTCGCTGGATTCGGCGTAGGCCACCACTTCGTTCAGAAGCTGCTTGTTGATTTCCTGCTCGGACACGGGCTTGCCGCGCATAAACTTCTCCAGCTTCTGGATATCCTTATAGCTGTAGTATGTGATGCAGAGGCCTTCCCCGCCGTCACGGCCCGCCCGGCCGGTTTCCTGGTAGTAGCTCTCCACGCTCTTCGGGATGTCGTAGTGGATGACGAAGCGGATGTCCGGTTTGTCGATCCCCATACCGAAGGCGATGGTCGCCACTATCACGTTCACATCCTCCATCAGGAACTTATCCTGGTTCTCCGCACGGACCTTGGCGTCCAGGCCGGCGTGGTAAGGCAGCGCCTTGATGCCGTTGATCTGCAGGAACTCGGCCATCTCCTCCACCTTTCGGCGGCTGAGGCAGTAGACTATACCCGATTTGCCGGGATGCTGGCGGATGAAACGGACGATATCCTTGTCCGCGTCCACCTTGTCGCGCACCTCGTAGTAGAGGTTAGGGCGGTTGAACGACGATTTGTAGACCACCGCGTCGGGAATGGCGAGCGTCTTCAGGATGTCACTCTGCACCTTTGGGGTGGCGGTGGCGGTAAGCGCTATGATGGGCGCGCGGCCGATCGTGTCCACTATCGGGCGGATGCGGCGGTACTCCGGGCGGAAGTCGTGCCCCCACTCGGAGATACAGTGCGCTTCGTCCACAGCGTAGAAGGAAATCTTTATCGTCCTGAGGAACGCCACGTTCTCGCCCTTGGTGAGCGATTCGGGCGCGACATAGAGGATCTTGGTCTTGCCTTCCTTGATGTCGTTCTTCACCTCTTCGATCTGAGGCCTGGAGAGCGAAGAATTAAGGAAGTGCGCTATGCTTTCGTTACCCGAGACGAAGCCCCTGATTGCGTCCACCTGATTCTTCATCAGGGCGATCAGAGGGGAAATAACGATCGCGGTACCGTCCATCAGCAGCGCGGGCAACTGGTAACAAAGCGATTTGCCGCCGCCCGTGGGCATAAGCACGAAACAGTCCTTTCCGTCCGTCAGGTCTTTGATGATCTCTTCCTGATCACCTTTGAACCCGTCGTACCCGAAGAACTCCTTGAGTGTCTTGCGTATTTCTGCCGATGTGACTGACATAGTTCTTTAGAATGTATGGATTGCAAGGCCCGATCTGAGTTTAGGCTCAAACCAGGTGGTTTTCGGAGGCATAATGTTGCCGCTGTCGGCGATGTCCGTAATCTGCTTCATACTCACCGGATACAGGGCGAAGGCTATCTTCATTTCTCCGCTGTCCACCCTTCTCTTCAGTTCGCCCAGTCCCCTGATGCCGCCGACGAAGTCGATACGGTCGTCTGTCCTGAGGTCCTTGATGCCGAACACGGGGCCGAGGACCCTGTTGGACAGTATCGTCACGTCCAGCTCGCCTATCGGGTCGTGGTCGTCGTAAGTGCCGGGGCGTGCCCTGAGCTGATACCACTTTCCTTCCAGATACATCGAGAAGGTATGAAGTTCGTCCGGGGTGTAGATTTCCGTTCCCTGGCAAGTGACGTCGAAGGTCTCGCCGAGGATGCCGATAACCTGCGACGGGGTCAGACCGTTGAGGTCTTTCAGCACACGGTTATAATCCAGCACCTTCAGCTGGTCCTCCGGGAAGCACACAGCCATAAAGTAGTTGTACTCCTCCTCGCCGGTGTGCGCGGGGTTTTTGGCAGCCCTTTCGGCGCCCACGCGGGCAGCCGCCGCGCTGCGGTGGTGTCCGTCGGCGATATAGAAAGCGTCCACCTTTTCGGTGAAAAGCTTCGTGATCTCGGCGATGAGCTTATCGTCGTCGATTACCCAGAATTCGTGACCGAAGCTATTCTCGTCCGTGAATTTGTACTCTGAAGGCTTCTTCACCGTGTCGGCGATTATCTGCTCCAGTTCGGGCTGATGCTTGAAGGCGAAGAAGACGGGCTCGATGTTCGCGCTCTGGATCTCGACGTGCTTCATACGGTCGTCTTCCTTGTCCTTGCGGGTAAGTTCGTGCTTCTTGATGCGGCCCTCGACATAATCAGCCGAGTTCGCGCACAGCACATAGCCATACTGTGTGCGGGTGCCCATAGTCTGGGCGTAGATATAGTAGCAAGGCTTGCTGTCGCGCACGAGCCAGCCCTTGTCCTGCCATTTCTTGAAGTTCTCCACGGCCTTGGCATACACCTTCGGGTCGTGCTCTTCGGGCATAGGATCGAAATCGATCTCAGGCTTCGTGATATGCAGAAGCGATTTCTCGCCTGCCATCCTGCGGGCCTCTTCGGAATCGAGGACGTCGTACGGCGGAGCCGCTACTTCGGTAACGAGATTTCTGGGCGGACGTACTGCCGCAAAGGGTCTTACTTTCATTTGTTAACCTGGAATTTCTTGTTTCCTGTTGCGAAAAAGTCTACTATCTGGCGCGCTGCGGCGAGGCCGGCGTTGATGTTCGCCTCGGCTGTCTGCGCGCCCATTTTCTTGGGGGTCGCGAAGACACGGAGGCCGAACTTCTCCTGCAGAGCCGCGAGATTGTCCGGGGCCACGTCCGTGACATACTTGAGGTCCGGGCGGTCTTCCAGCGCTTTCTCGAGGCCCGCTTCGTCGATGACCTCCTTGCGGGCGGTGTTCACGAGGGTCGCGCCCTTCGGCATCTTGGTGATGAGGTCGTAGTTGATGCTGCCTATGGTTGAGGGCAGCGCGGGGATATGCAGGCTGAGGTAATCGCTGCCTTCGTAGAGCTCATCCAGCGTGTGCACGGGCTCCGCTCCGCCGGCGGCAATCTGTTCGTCCGTGAGGAACGGATCCAGCGCCTTGACCTTCATTCCAAGGGCCTTCGCTTTCGCGCCCACGAGACGGCCTACGTTGCCGAAAGCCTGGATTCCGAGCGTCTTGCCCTGAACCTCTGAGCCGGTGGCGGGAGTGAACTGGGTGCGGGCCATAAAGATCATCATCGCAATCGCGAGTTCCGCCACGGCGTTGGAGTTCTGGCCAGGGGTGTTCATCACCACCACGCCAGCCTTCGTCGCGGCCTCAAGGTCCACATTGTCGTATCCGGCGCCGGCGCGCACGACTATCTTGAGTTTCGGCGCGGCCGCAATCACCTCGGCGGTCACCTTGTCCGAACGGATGATGAGGGCTTCAGCGTCTGCTACAGCTTTTACGAAATCCGACTGCTCGGCGTATTTCTCAAGTTTTACGACCTCATGGCCTGCCGCCGTAAGGATATCCGTGATGCCGCTTACCGCCGCTGCGGCGAAGGGCTTCTGAGTTGCAACCAGTACTTTCATTATGCGTGAAGCTTTTCAAACTCCTGCATACAGGCGACGAGGGCCTTTACGTCCTCGAGGGTACAGGCGTTGTAGATCGATGCGCGGAATCCGCCCACGCTGCGGTGGCCCTTCAGGCCGACCATATCGTGTGCCTTCGCGAACGCGAGGAACTCGTCCTGCAGTTCTTCGTAGCCTGGAGCCATCACGAAGCAGACGTTCATAATCGAACGGTCCTCCTTTGCGGCGGTGCCGACGAACAGCGGGTTACGGTCGATCTCGGCGTAAAGCGTCTCGGCCTTTTCGTCGTTGCGCTTCTTCATAGCGGCGACTCCGCCCTGGTCCTTGATCCAGTGCAGCGTCCTGTTCATTACGTACAGAGGCAGCACGGGAGGAGTGTTGAACATCGAAAGTTTGTCGATGTGCGTATGCAGGTCAAGCATAGTCGGGATGTATCTGCTGACTTTTCCGAGGGCATCGAGCTTGATGATTGCGAAGGTGCAGCCGGCAGGGCCGACGTTCTTCTGAGCTCCGCCGTAGATCATCGCATACTTGGAGACGTCCACGGGGCGGCTCATAATGTCCGAAGACATATCGGCGATGAGCGGAACCGGGCTGTCCAGATCCTTCTTGATTTCGGTACCGTAGATGGTGTTGTTGGTGGTGATATGGAAATAATCCACGTCGGTCGGGATCACGAAGTCCTTCGGGATGTACGAATAGTTCTTGTCCGCCGAGCTGGCAAGTGCATACGCGTCGCCATAGGCTTTCGCCTCTTTGAGGGCTTTCTTCGCCCAGACGCCCGTCTCGAGGTAGGCCGCTTTCTTCTCAAGGAAGTTCAGGGCCACGAAGAGGAACTCCATCGAGGCGCCGCCGGGCAGGAACACCACCTCATACCCCTCGGGGATATTGAGGATTTCCTTCCAGAGCGCGCGGGTTTCGTCCATCACGGCGTCCCACTCCTTGGTACGGTGAGAAATGCAAAGCAGGGACACACCCGTCCCCGCAAAATCCTTTATGGCATCGATAGTCGCGTCCAGCGCTTCCTGGGGAAGCAGACAGGGACCGGCATTGAAAACGTGTTTTTTACCCATAGTATATTGTTGGTTATAATTTTCCGATAGTGAAGTTAGCGATATTTTTGGTTCTTTCCAAGAAATCTTCCTTAAGGCTCAGGCGCACTCTTACCTCCATCCTGCAACGCTCCGCGAAATCCTGTCCGCGCGCCGGCAGGCCCAGGTCTTTGACCGCTTTCATCACCTCCGGCATCTGCGCATAATCGAATTCGATGGCGAGCCATTCGCCCGCGACCTTTTCGATAATTTCGGCCTTTTCGAGCGCATCCGCTGTCGAGGTTTTGTATGCTCTTATGAGCCCCGGGATACCCAGCTTTATGCCTCCGAAATAACGGACCACGATCACGGCGACATCGCTTAGTCCGGCACTGTCGATCTGTCCGAGGATCTGCCTGCCGGCCGATCCTGCCGGTTCTCCATCATCCGAGGCGCGCCAGACCTCGCCCGTGTGCCCTATCCTATACGCCACGCAGTGATGTCTTGCATCGTGGTACTCCTTCCTGGCCTTCTCCAGCAGCGCCTTCACCTCCTCCTCGCTCTCCACCGGATAAGCCAGCGCTATGAACCTGCTCCCCTGGTCCTTGAACAGTCCCTCCGAAGCTTTTGCGATGCTCTTGTATGTGTCTTTGATTGCCTCCATACAACTCAAATTTAACAATTTTTCCTGACTATACCGTGCGTACCGGCTTGATTTTGGCGCCAGTACGCACGAAAAGGGCCCAAAACGTGCGTACCACCCCTATTATATGCGCCGGTACGCACGTTCTGGGCTCCATCCCGTGCATACCCTCCCGGTTTTTCGGTAATGTGGACAAAAACGGTTGGTAACTCGGACAAAAGCGGTTGGTGAAGCCTACCGCTTTTTCTTTTTTTCATTCACGAAGAAGAGGTACCATTTGATGAAGTTATTCCGGTGCTCAACGGACATCCCGCGATGTATTCTGAGGTTATCTTTTAGATGTCCGAAGAAGGACTCCAGTCCGTTGGTGTTT
>JAGAAF010000054.1 GCA_017615435.1 Bacteroidales bacterium | reverse complement strand
GACATACGTCTCTTTAATCTTTACCATAGTGTATTGTTTTTGTTATTTGCTTTCTGTTTCAAGGGTTACAAATTTATCCAATCGGGGACATCTTTCAAAGAAAGAGGGCTGGATCAAGGGACATTATTATCCACAATTTGTAAACACTGAAATAAGCGGAGCAGCAGTTTGCCCCGAACGGGCGTGGCCACCCGCGGCCACGGGGAGCGGGGAGGCGTCCGTCCTAGACAAGTTATCGCGAAGCGATGACGCTGGATAGGATGGAAGGGTCCGAAGGAGCGACGCGACTGAGTCCCGGGCGGGGCAACTGCTGTCCGCAAGATCCCCGAACAGGTCGGAGATGACGAAATAATTGTATATTTGCTGGTGGAATATAAAAACAACGATTATACACTATGAAACGAATCATCTTAATCACCGTTCTTTCGCTGGTCGCGGCGTTTTCGGCGACGGCGCAGTACACGAATGAGAATAAGTACAAGGATCTGAAGGATATCTATAACTTCAGGGCGTATCTGCCGTCGGAGCAGGATCCGTACAATGTCAGTTTGGCAGGATTGTTCGGTTTCTGCGTGCCAGGAGGACCTCAGTTGCTGATGTGCGAGAGCGGGCGCGGATGGTGCTTCCTTGGTGCGTCTGCGGCCTTTTATTATATCGCGGATAACAGTGCCAGGGAGCTTAATAAGTTGGCAGCTTATGACACCGAGGGGAAGATGTATTACACCGACCAGGACAAAGCAGCGACATATATGATGATTATGATGGGCTCCCTGGCCTTGGATTTGGGAGTTGCCATCTGGTCTTGCATCGATGCGAAGCGCGTGGCAAAGGTCAAGAATATGTACTACCAGGACCTCGCAGCAGGGCGCTCCCCTTCTGTCTCCTTCGAGCCTTTCCTCTCCTACACTCCCACTGCCGCCAACGGCTCCCTCAAGCCCGCCGCCGGCCTTTCAATGAAACTCTCTTTCTAGCCGCTTCGGTGCTCCGTCGTAAAGAGGTAACTTACTGAATGTCAAGACTTTCGGGTCTTGACATTCTTGTTTTTATCAGTTACCTTTGTCCAAACCAAATGATTGATATTATGAAAACTTCAAATAACGTAAAAAGTGATTCATTCCCAAATCAACCAATAAGTGGCGATGCCAAGGTGAGCGCCAATCCGCAGTATCAGCAGTGGATTGAGAGCGTGAAGGGGCGCTACCGCCAGAGCCAGATCAAGGCGCATCTGCAGGTCAATGCGGCTGTGCTGGAGTTCAACTGGTACCTGGGGCACGACATCAGCGAGATTATGCGCACGCGCATTTGGGGCAGTGGGGTCATCAATCAGGTGAGCCTCGACCTCAAGGCTGCGTTCCCCGAGGCACAGGGCTTTTCCACGGACAACCTCTACCGTATGGCCCGCTTCTACCGCTTCTATTCCGAGCAGAATGAAATTGTGGCACAAGTTGTGCAACAATTGCAACCGGTTGAAAATAAGCAAGATACATTTGTTGCACAAGTTGTGCAACAAATTAAGGACGCTCTGACGGTCAGTGCAGACATTGCTCCTGTGGTGGCCTTCCCGTACTTCCTCGGAATGATACCTTGGGGCCACAATATCGAAATCTTCTCAGTCTGCAAAGATGTGAAAGAGGCCGTCTTCTACATCGAGAAGACCATCCAGAACAACTGGAGCCGTGCGATGCTGTCGCACTCCATTGCCGCCAACTTCTATAAGGACGCCTCCAAGCCGCTCAACAACTTCGCGCTCACGCTGCCCAAACCTCAAGGCGATCTGGCCGAGGAGATGATGAAGAGCGAGTTGAACCTTGGTTTCCTGCATCTTAGGGAGAGCTACACAGAAGCCGAGCTCGAAGACGCCCTAGTACTCAACCTTCAAAGGTTCCTACTCGAGATGGGGAAAGACTTCCTGCTACGTGGGCAGCAGATAGAATTCACTGTAGGCAGCGAAAGCGGCAAGATAGATCTTTTGCTCTATAATCTGGAACTTATGTGCTATTACGCCATTGAACTGAAAGTAAAACCCTTTCAGTCCGAGTGGATAGGACAGTTGAGCCTCTATGTCACTGCCGTTGATAAACTCATAAAGCGCCCTCAGGACAATCCCACCATTGGCATCCTGATTTGCCAAAAGGCCAACCGCGAGAAAGTAGAGTGGACCCTGGAAGGTCTCAACAAGCCCATAGGCGTGTCTACCTACACCGACAACCTGATGCGCATAGTCGAGGAACACCTAGATGCTCTACTTGTGGTAACAGACAGTGACTTGAATAAGCGGAGCAGCAGTTAGCCCCAAACGGGCGTGGCAGCTGCTGTCCGAATAAAGAGATTCTAAATAAATACAACACCCCAGCTTTCGCTGAGGTGAGGCCTGGTCCGAGCCGCCCGAAGCGTAACACAGACGATATTCTAATGCAAAAGTAATGACTTTTCCCTGAAATGCAAATAATAATAGAGGAATCTTCCATAAGGATACGGAAAATAGTATCTTTGTCTCGATAAGAAAACAATTAACACCTAATGATAATGAAACGAATCATCTTGACTGCGATCCTCGCCTTGGCGGCGGTGGCGCTGACGGGGTGCGGGAGCAATCACAACAATGGTGATGAATTGAACCCCTACAAGGCCATAGAACTAAGCACTAAGGGCTCGCAATACGTCCAGAAGGGCGAAAGCTTCACATTCGACTTCCTCGACCGCGTGAACACCGAAGCGAAGAAGGACTACATTATCTCCCCACTGAGTATGCAGTTCCTGCTGGGGATGATTCTGGACGGCGCGACGGGCCAGACGGCCGATGAAATCGCCGCCGTTCTGGGCTACGGGGCCGGCGAGACCGCGCAGGTGAACGAATATTGCCTCTCTATGCTCGAGCAGCTTCCGACGCTCGACCGGCGTACCACCGTCGCGATTGCGAACGCAATCTATGTGGACGATGGCTGGCCACTGAAAGACGCATACAAGAGCGAGGTCGGGCAGTACTACAAAGCGGAGATTTCCAACCTCGACTTCACGAAGAACGACGAAGCCCTGAAGGTCATCAACGGCTGGTGCAAGAAGCACACGAACGGAATGATCGAAAAGATTCTCGACGAAGTGAACCCCAATATGCTGTGCTACCTTCTGGACGCTCTCTATTTCAAGGGACAATGGAAGAACAAGTTCGACAAGAGCAGCAGCAAAGTTGAAACCTTTACCGATGAATCAGGAACCCCGTCGAAGGTCACTATGATGAAGCAGGAGAAGGAACTTCTCTACCTTGAGAACGACATCTTCCAGGCAGTACGTCTCCCCTATGGCAACGGCGCCTACTCAATGATAGTCTTCCTGCCCACATCCGGTCATAACGTCGCGGATGTGACCGCTACGCTCAAGAAGACCAACTGGAACGCGCTGCGCTACGATCTCAGCGAGTGGGATGTGGACGTCTGGCTTCCCCGCTTCGAAACCAAGTACTACATCAAGCTGAACGACCTGCTGAGCGCGATGGGTATGCCGAGCGCATTCGACAGCGGAGCGGCCGACTTCACCCCTATGTCCGACTACGCCCTATGCCTGAGCTTCGTGCAGCAGCACGCCGCTATCAAGGTGGATGAAGAAGGCACGGAGGCTGCAGCCATTTCCTCGGCCGGGATGATAAAGAACTCCGCTTTACCTGTCGGCGGACACGCCGTATTCCACGCTGACCACCCGTTCCTCTACCTGATTACGGAAAGCAGCACTGGAGTCGTCCTGTTTGCCGGACGCTACAGCAACGTACAATAATTTATAACTCTGCGATTATATCGCTGAGCAGGCGGTTGAACTCGATGACCCTGTCGGGTTTGGGCGAATAGCCCAGAATCACCACTACGAGTCCCTTCGAGGGGATTATGTAGATCTGCTGGCCGTCGTGGCCGTTGCAGGAATACATATCCGCAGGCACGTCCGGGCAAACGCCGGCACGGTTCAGCCAGAAGAATGCGCCATAGCCGCCTTCGCTGGCAGACGCCGGCGTGGTCGTGTACTCGACCCAGCCCTCGGGAAGGATGCGTTCTCCGTCAACCATTCCGTCGTCAAGGAACATCTGCCCGAAGCGGGCGAAATCGCGCGCGGTCACATAGAGATACGAAGATCCCACGGGCGTGCCGCTCATATCCGGCTCGAAGTGCGCACCACGGATGCCCAGCGGCTCGAACAGACGGTCGTGGATGTAGGTCAGGAACTCCTCGTCAGAGGCGAACTTGCCGCGGAGGTAGCGCATCACGATGTTAGTGCTGCCGCTGGAATAGTACCAGAACGTTCCCGGCTCGTGCTCGAGCGGTTTGTTGATGGCGAACAGGCCCATATCCTTTTCGCAGTGCAGCATCACGTTCACATCCGAGCGGTTGCCGTAGTCCTCGTTCCACTCAAGGCCGCTCTGCATCTGCATCAGGTCGTTGAGTGTGATCTTCGCACGGTCATCGTTCTGCCACTCGGGAATGCCGGTGGGAGCGTAGATATCCACAAGCCCGTCCCCTGCCATAATGCCGACAAGCGCGTTCGTGAAGCTCTTGCCCATACTCCAACTTAGCAGCTGAGTGTGATGGTTGATGCCCTCGCCATAGCGCTCTGCCACCTTCCTTCCGTCTTTAAGGACGACGAAAGCGAACGGATGGCCGTTGTATGCGTGCTCGTCCACGAACGCCTCTGCAATGGGCTCCAGGCGCTCGCGCAGCTGCGCGTAATACGGGGCCTGCATCTGATTCAAAGCGTGCTCGCACATCTTTTCGGGAGTGCCGCAATGGACGTGGTGTTCGCAGCCACTATTCTCTATCGGCAGCGGGTATGCCTGAGCCCTGAGCTTTTGCTCAGCCTTGCGTCCCTTGAGAAGAGTTACACCGTAGCCTTCGCGATACAGCGACTTTGATTTCGACCACAGGAAACGGCTGGTAACTGTCTGATTCTCGTAGTCAACTTTGTTCTTCACGAACTTGATGAACGAGAAATTCAGGTCCAGAGCCTCCACGTCCGCCTGATTCCTTCCCGACACGAACACCGCGGATCCCAGATTCTTCGCCGCATAGCCCGTGATAATCGGCATCAAAGTATTGAGATAAATGCAGCCGCCCAGAACCGCGGCCCCCAGCACCGCTCCCGCAATGCCTAATATACGTTTCACTTTCATACTGCTAATATACGAAAAAAGCCCGGACTTGCGTCTGTGCTTTCTTGTGGGTCCTGGCAGATTCGAACTGCCGACCTCTTGCGTGTGAAGCAAGCGCTCTGAACCGACTGAGCTAAGAACCCGAATGGGAATGCAAAGGTACACAAAATACTGAATAATCCAAATAACTATAGCAAACCTTTTCCCTTGGCCAGAGAGATGAGTTCAGCTGTATTTGCAGCATCAAGTTTTGTCATCAGTTTCTTTCTGTACCACTTGATTGTAGGTAGACTCAAACATATCTTGTCTGCGATTTGTGATGAGGTCAGGCCATCTGCCAACATACGCAGGACCTGCTCCTCACGGTCAGTTAGCTTTGACTCAGCCTCAGAGGCCTCGCTCGTATCTTCCAATGCCTGTTCGATAGCGACATCCGCTCCTTCTTTCTCCCTGCGCAGACGGTCCATCTTCCGCAAGACAAAGAGCATAGCTAGAAGCAAAACAACAAGAAGCGCCCCAACTATGGCCAATCCACGCCACAGGCGCTTATGACCAGCGAGGATGCCGCTGATGCCGCCGAGCGATTCGAGGCTGGCCCGGAATTCCTGGTCTTCGTGCTGCGAATAATATAGCGTGAAATGTAAAGCGCTGTAGGTCAGCAATTTGCACAAAATACCCCGCCGGTTTTTCGGTGGGGTATTTTGCGTAATGCATTGACTAGTAGGAAGTTGCATTTCACGCAAGAGCCTCGGGCTTTATGAGTGTGTGCTTTGAACGTTAGATATTTTTTCAATAAAGCCAGCGGGTGACATAAAGAGAAGAGATTCCTCCTGTTCTTTATTAAGGATGCGCTGATCAGTTGTAAGGAATACCTCACAGTGTTCAGTCTTCGCGAGAGCAATTTGGGCGGCATCTTCGATATCTTTCTCCGCAGACATCAAAGCATCCCTCAGTTCAAACCAGCCGATGGAGCGAACGTTCGCATAATGAACCAGCCAGGAGGTCAGGACATCGATCTCCTGCTTGATAATCTTTTTCCTGCCAGCAATATAATATGTGTCAAGCAAACTCTGAGTGCTGCATACTATTTCTGTATGAAACTTCTTCAGTAGTGATAGTACAAGTACTGCTTCTTCATGACCAACTCTATCCTTAATCAGAACATCCAGTAGAAAGTTGGTATCAAAAAATATCTTTCTCATAGGCCATACTTTTCTGCGAAATAGGCGAGTTTGGGATCATTCTCCAACTCCTCCTTAGTAAACTTACGGCGATTACCCGACTTGGGAACCAAGTTAAGAATCTCTTCAGAAACAACCAGGTCTTCCTTCGGAATCGTAGGCCAATCCATATCAGTGGCTTTGGCTAGTAGTGTTTCCACATAATTGTTGAACGAGCGACCTTCCCTTTCAGCATAGAGTTTCACCCTATAATACACGTGTTTAGGGAGTCGCAAGACGGTTTGAATTCTTTGTTCGCTGCTCATAGTGTTATCATTTTCTGCAAATTTAATCATTATGATATCAAATACAATATAGTGATATCATATTATTAAAGATTCCTGATCAAGTCGAGAATGAGGGACGCAAATAATCGCTATCTTTACATTATGATTTCATCGAAGAAGTTCATCACCTGCTCGGACGGGCATAAGGAGAAGTTGATAGTGATGGAGCCGGGCGAGGGGCAGCCTGGGTACGGGCGGAAAGACCGTACCGGAATGCTCTGGATCCACGGCGGAGGCTACCGCGAAGGTATGGCCGCGCTGCCGAAGTATATCGGCAGGGCCAGGGCCTGTGTGGAGAAATACGGAGCCGTGGTCGTCTCGCCCGGCTACCGCCTCTCGATAGAGGCGCCCTTCCCCGCTGCGGTTGACGACTGCTACGACGCGCTTGTCTACCTTGCGGAGCACACGGAGGAGTTTGGGGTGCGAGCGGACCAGATCTTCGTCGGCGGCGAGAGCGCGGGCGGAGGGCTATGTGTCGCGATGTGCCTGCTGGCGCGTGACCGCGGTTCCGTCCGGATCGCAGCCCAATTCCCGCTCTACCCTATGCTCGATGATCGCGACACTGAAACCTCCGCCCGCAACTTCAGCCCCGGTTGGAACACCCCGCAGAACCATCTGGCGTGGAAACTGTATCTCCGCGATCAGTACGGCACTGATGAAGTCAGCAAATACGCCGCTCCGGCGCGAGAAACGAACTATAGCAATCTTCCTCCGTGCTACACCTTCTGCTGCACAAATGAGCCCTTCCTGGCTGAAACAAAGACTTATATCGATAATCTCCGCAAAGCCGGAATCCCCGCCGAATTAGATATCTACGAAGGCCTGATCCACGGCTTCGACGTGTTGATGTGGAGAACAAAAACGGCGCGCGAAGCCGCACGCCGTTTTGAAGAGCATTTCGTCTACGCTCAGCAGAACTATTTCAGGATCTGATCGATCAGGACCTGGGAGATGGTGAGCATTCTGGGGATGTGGAAGGGGCCTTTGAAGAGGTTACCCTTGGCGGGCTGGGCGACGGTGCCGTCGCGGTGGAGATAGCCATACCACTCGCCGAATTCCGGATCCACCAGGTGTCTGACGGTCCATTCGTGGGCCTTCTTGTGGATTTCAAGATACTTGTCGTCGCCGGTCATCTTGTATGAGAAGAGGGCTGCGATGATGGTCTCGCACTGGGGCCACCAGAATTTCATATCCTGCGAATAGTCCTGAGGAGGGAAATTCTTGCAGTCGCGGAAGTTGATAACTCCGCCGAACTCCTCGTCCCAACCCCATTTGTACTGCCAGTCGAAGATCGTGAGGCCGAGATCCTTGTAGTGAGGCTCTCCCATCACTTCGGAGGCGTTCATCAGGAACCAGGCGGTCTCGATACCGTGGCCGGGGTTGATCACACGGCCTTCGCAGGTGTCGATAAGGCCTCCGTCAGGAGTAACGCTCTCAAGGATGCACTTGAACTCGGGATGCATAAAGTACTTCTCGATATCGTGCACGGAGCTGCGAATCTGCTCGTCGAGGACGGGATCGTCCGAGACCTGCTTGATCACGAGCGCCACGTTCACGAGGATCATAGTGATGCTGTGTCCCCTGCCGGCTTCGTAGCTCTTCGGCTCGAGGAAGCCGGGAGTCGCGAGCATATGGCGGATGAACTTAAAGGTTTCGACGGCCTTGGCGGCATAGGTCATATCGCCCGACGCCTTCGCGTACTCGGCCATAGCGATGGCTGCGAAGCAGTCGGAGAAGACGTAGCGGCGCTTGCGGACCGGCTTGCCATCAGCGGTCACGGAGAAGAACATATGGCCGTCGGTGTCGATGCAGTGCTTCTCGATGAAATCGATGCAGCTCTTGGATGCGGCGAGCCATTCGGGCTTCCTCTCCACGTGATTATAAGCATACGCGAACACGAAGCCGCAGCGGCCCTGGAACCACACCGACTTGGTGCTGTCCATCAGCTTGCCCTCGCGGTCCACACAGGTGTAGACTCCGCCATTGACGGGATCCATTCCGTGCTCCAGCCAGAAAGGCATAATGTTCTCCGTAAGCTGTTTGCGGTACCAGTCTCTGCACTGTACCAGGTAATCCTTTTGTGATTGTGTCATAATTATGGTGTGTTAGTTTTTAAAGCTATGTATCGGTGCGGGGATGCGGCCGGTACGGTCGACAAAGTCCGCGCATCCGTAGGGATTGACCTTCATTATGGGGGCACGGCCGAGCAGGCCACCGAATTCCACGCTCTCGCCCACGGTCTTCCCTATCACGGGGATAATGCGGACGGCCGTGGTCTTCTGATTGACCATACCAATCGCCGCTTCGTCGGCGATAATGCCGGCTATGGTAGTGTCCGGAGTGTCGCCCGGGATTGCGATCATATCGAGGCCTACCGAACAGACGCAGGTCATCGCTTCGAGCTTTTCGATGCTGAGGGCGCCGCACTCCGCCGCGTCTATCATCCCCTGGTCTTCAGACACGGGGATGAACGCGCCGCTGAGGCCGCCCACATAGCTGGAAGCCATCACCCCGCCCTTCTTCACCTGATCGTTCAGCAAGGCCAGGCACGCAGTCGTACCAGGGGCGCCGGCGACCTCCACCCCGATTTCGTGGAGGATATCGGCCACGCTGTCGCCGACCGCGGGGGTCGGGGCCAGCGAGAGGTCGATAATCCCGAACGGGATGCCGAGCCGGCGCGACGCTTCCTGCGCCACAAGCTGGCCTACGCGAGTGACCTTAAAGGCCGTACGCTTGATGGTCTCGCACAGAACCTCAAAACTCTTTCCCCGTACCGCCTCGAGTGCGTGCTTGACCACGCCGGGACCGCTGACGCCCACATTTATGATGGCGTCAGGCTCAGTCACGCCGTGGTATGCGCCCGCCATAAACGGATTGTCGTCAGGAGCGTTGCACAGCACCACAAGCTTGGCGCAGCCGAAGGAATCATTGTCCTTGGTAGCCTCAGCCGTGTGCTTGATGACGCGGCCCATCACGCGGACTGCGTCCATATTGATGCCGGTCTTCGTGCTGCCCACGTTCACGCTCGAGCATATACGCTCCGTGCGCGACAAAGCCTCGGGGATGCTCTCGATCAGCAGTTCGTCGCTGATGGTCATACCCTTGCTTACGATAGCGGAATAGCCCCCGATGAAGTTCACTCCCACTTTGTGGGCCACTTCATCGAGCGCGAGCGCTATCTGGACGTAATCCTGAGGGGTTTTGCAGCAGCCCGCGCCCACGAGCGAAATCGGGGTCACGGACACGCGCTTGTTCACGATAGGAATGCCGTATTCGCGGGAGATCTCCTCACCCACCGCGACCAGGTTCCTGGCATAGTAGAAGATCTTCTCTTTGATCTTCTCACAGGTACACTCAAGGGACGAATCCGCGCAATCCATCAGGCTGATGCCCACCGTGATCGTACGTACGTCGAGGTTTTCCTCGCCGATCATTTTGTTGGTCTCGAGGACCTCGCCTGCGCTGATCATACGCGATGCATCTTATCGAAAATCTCCTCTTTCTGGCAGAGGATATGCACGCCCATTTCGTCGGCGAGGGCGTTCAGCGAGGAACGCAGTTCGTCGAAGGCGATGTCGGATTCGGATGTGTCCACTATCATCATCATATTGAAGATGCCCTGACGGATGGTCTGGGTAATGTCGAGTATGCTGACATTGTGCGCAGCGAGCTCGGTCGTGATCTTCGCGATGATGCCGACTTTGTTGTGGCCTGTGACGGTAATTATCGAACGGTCCATATTAGCCGAGGAAACTGATTAACACACCCGCGGCCACCGCCGAACCGATGACGCCCGAGATGTTCGAGGCCATACAGTAGTTCAGGACGTGGTTCTTCGGGTCGTACTTGGTGCTTATTCCGTTGCAGACGCGGCTGGCCATAGGCACTGCCGAAAGGCCTGTCGCACCAACTAGAGGGTTGATCTTCTTCTTGGCGAAGAGGTTCCAGATCTTTACCATCAGGATACCGGCGGAGATACTGAGCGCGAAGGCGAGGAAACCGCCCACGATGATGCCCAGGGTCTGCAGGTTCAGGAATGCGTCCACGGTCATAGTGGCGCCCACGCAGAGGCCGAGGAATACGGTCGCCGCGTTCATAAGGCCGTTGCTGACAGTCTGGAAGAGGCGGCTGGTGTCCGAACCGATCTCGCGAAGGAGGTTGCCGAACATAAGCATACCGATCAGAGGAACTGCCGTGGGAACGAAGATTGCCACGATGGTGGTCACAGCGATCGGGAAAACGATCTTCACAACGCGCATATTCTTGAGCTCCATCTTGTCCGGGTAGAGCCTGTCCTGCTCCTTCATATTGATCATAAGCTCTTTCTTCGTGCAGAGGAGCTTGACCACGAGCGGGATAATCACCGGCACAAGGGCCATATAAGAGTAAGCCGCTATGGCGATGGGGCCAAGGAGGTGCGGTGCGAGCTTGATGGTCGTGAAGATGGCGGTCGGGCCGTCCGCGCCGCCGATGATGCCGAGGGAACCGGCCTCCTGGGGCGTGAACCCGAAGGCGAGAGCGGCCAGCAGGACGGCGAAGATGCCGAACTGGGCTGCAGCGCCGAAGATTGCGAGTTTAAGATTACGCAGCATCGGGCCAAAGTCGGTCATAGCGCCGACACCCATAAAGATGATGGGCGGCAGCAGACCCGACTTGATCAGCGCGTAATACAGGTAGTTCATTATGCCGAATTCGTGGGCGATGTCGTGGAGCGGCATCTTCCAGATATCGACGAGCGAACCGTCTGCGAGGGGCACGAGGCCTTCCGCATTGGCCTGGATGACGCCCATATCGCCGCCCGGGAAGTTGGCGATGAGCACACCGAAGCCGATGGGAACGAGAAGCAGCGGCTCATAGTGCTTGACTATACCGAGGTACAGCAGCACGAATGCGAGAAGATACATCAGGAGGAACGACGGGTCGGCGATAAGGTCGCTCAGGGCCGTCATCTCATAGAGCCTTCTCAGAATTTCCGATAAACCTTCCATAGAGCCTTAGCTTCTTGCTATTTTGAGTATAGGGTCGTCTTCTTCGACCGTGTCGCCGTTCGAGGCGAGAATCGCGGTGATCACACCGTCGAAGTCCGCGCAGATGGCGTTGTTGATCTTCATAGCCTCGATGTAGCAGAGGGTATCGCCCTTCTTCACCGCATCGCCGACCTTATGAGGCTGCTCGCTTCCGTCCTTGGTGAGGAGAAACTTGCCGGAGATGGGGGCGAGGATGTCCTCACCTGCGCCGACGGGAGCGGCAGCGGCAGCACCCTGGGCAGCGGGAACTTCGTCGCCATAGGCGATTTCGAGCTGATAATTGGTACCGCCCACGTTCACGGTTATCTGCTTCGGCAGGTCTGCCGCAGCGGGAGCGGCCTCAGCGGCTTTGCGCTTCGCGAGGTCAGCTTCGAATTCTGCTTTCGCCTTTCCGCTCTTGTAGGCCTCGTACTGCACCGGATGCATAGCGTACTCGAAGAGTTCTTCGTCGTCCGGACCGAGTTCCCAGCCGTTCTCCTTCATCTTTGCGCGGAATTCATCCAGGCAGTCGGGATAGTTGAGCTGAGGGTCGGTGGTCATAAACTCGCGGCCCTGCTCCTTTGCGAGAGCCTTGATTTCATCATCCACCTCTCCGGGGAGCTTGCCGGCCTTTCCGAGGACCATATCCCAGATGGTGTCCGGGAACATCTCCCAACGGTTCTTGCCCTTCTCCATCAGCATAACGTTGAAGAGGGCGAGGTTTTTCACGTACTGCGAGAACGGAGTCACAAGCGGCGGGTAACCGACTTTAGGCCACACGTAGGCCACTTCGTCGAAGAGTTTGACGAGAAGGTCGTCAGTGCTGAGGGTCGGCTGGCCGTTCTTTTCCTTCCATTTATTCAGCGAGGAGAGGTTCTCCTCGAGGTCGGTCATAAGCGAGCCCATCATTCCGCCGGGCAGGCCGGGCTTGATGAGCAGGGAGTTGTCCACGCGGTTGAGCTTCGGGCAGTAGTAGCCGAGGAAGTCGTCCAGCATAGCCTGGATCTGCGTACGCGCCTCCATATAGGCGGCCATATCGACCTCCTTCACCTTGAAGCCGGCGTCCTTGAGCATCGCCTGCACGGCGAGGATGTCGGCGTGGCCGGTACCCCACGACAGCGGTGACATAGCAGTGTCGATGTAATCGCAGCCCGCTTCGCAGACTTCCAGGATCGAGGCCATAGAGAAACCGGGGCCGGAGTGCGAGTGATACTGCACGATGATGTCCGGCTTGTATTCCTTGATGCCCTTGACTATCTTGCCGAGCGACACGGGACGGCCGATGCCGGCCATATCCTTGAGCGCGATTTCGTCTGCGCCTTCGTCGATGAAGAGTTTGGCAAGGTTCACATAGTAATCGACGGTGTGAACGGGTGAATAGGTGATGCACAGCGAGGCCTGGGCTATCATTCCCGCTTCCTTTGCATAGTGGATGGAGGGAATGACGTTGCGAGGGTCGTTGAGACCGCAGAAGATACGCGTGATGTCCGTACCCTGGGCCTTCTTCACTTTATAGAACAACTGACGGAGGTCCTTGGCGCAGGGGGCCATACGCAGACCGTTGAGAGCACGGTCGAGCATATGGGTCTGGATGCCGGCTTCGTGGAAAGGCTTAGTCCACTGGCGCACCGCGTTGTTAGGATTCTCTCCGTAAAGGAGGTTCACCTGCTCGAAGCCGCCGCCGTTAGTCTCGACACGGTCGAAACATCCCATTCTGATGATTGCCGGGGCAATCTTAACCAACTGGTCCACACGCGGCTGGTACTTTCCGGCACTCTGCCACATATCCCTGAAGACCAGGCTGAATTTTACTTCTCTTTGCACAGTTATAGTTTTTTAATATTTACGATGTGACCTTTGCCGCCCGTGATCTGCGCGACGGCGGCCTCGAGGACGGGGCGAACCGCGGACGTGTCGTCCGCCGGGCCCGCGGCCTTCTTAGCCGCCGGCGCCTCCTCAGGGGCAATTTTGTTGATAATCCTGATAAGAAGTCTGCTGCCGTAGATGACGATTAGGAGTATCACGAAGACCGTGACCATTCCCACAAGCATCAGCTGCAGACCAACACTGATATTCTCCATATTGAAGGTTTAGTTTTTGCGTCCCAAATTTACTGAATAATTACTTCATCGACAAGACAAGCGTCCAAAGCTTCTGCAATTTCTTTCTTGTCGAGGTGCTGGCCGATGAAAACTATCTTCTGCATCCTGTCGCCGTAATTGTCGTCCCAGTCGCGCCTGAGCACCGGATCCTGGATCATCATATTCTCCAGCTGATCCGCGGGCATAGTGGCGAACCACTGTCCTACGTTCTTCAGGCCTATCTGTTTTCCAGCTTGTTCGAACAGATAGCACACGTCAGGATTCTGGGTAAAGTAGCAAAGTCCCTTTGCGCGTATGACATCCTTCGGCCAGCGCTTAGCGATGAAGTGGTCGAACTTGTTGATGTCCAGCGGCGGACGCCTGTAGTACACGTATGTGCCGATTCCGTACTCTTCCACTTCCCCGCGTTCGTGGTCATGGTGTTGGTGGTGGTGATGCTCGTGCTCATCTTCATCGTGGTCGTGGTGATGATGTTCGTGCTCGTCGTGATCATCATCGTCGTCCTCGCCGTCGTGTTCGTCGAAGGCGCCTTCGACCTTGCTGATCCACGTCGCGGAGGTCGCGACCGAATCATAGGTGAAGAGATTCGTGTTAAGTATCTTCTCGAAGGGGACGTCGCCGTAGTCGCATTCGATGATCTCCGCCTTCGGCTGGAGTTCACGAACTATGCGGCGCACCTTGGCAAGTTCTTCCTTACTGATTTCCGAGGCTTTATTGAGAAGCACGATGTTGCAGAACTCTATCTGCTGGATTACGAGGCTCTCGATGTCCTCTTCTCCCAGTCCGGCCTTCGTCAGGTCGCTTCCGGAATTAAACTCGTCGCGCATACGCAGCGCGTCCACGATAGTGACTATACAGTCCAGGCGCGCATAACCGTCCTTTATATATTCGATGCCCATCTGCGGGATGGAGCAGATAGTCTGGGCGATAGGTTCAGGTTCACAGATTCCGCTGGCCTCTATCACGATGTAATCGAAGCGTTTCATCGCGGTAATCTCGCGGATCTGCTCGATGAGATCCATCTTGAGGGTGCAGCAGATGCATCCGTTCTGCAGGGCCACCAGGCTTTCGTCTTTCTTTCCGACTACCCCGCCCTGCTCGATAAGGCTTGCGTCGATATTGACCTCACCTATGTCGTTCACGATAACGGCGAACTTGATACCCTTCTTATTTGTCAGGATTCTGTTCAGCAGCGTCGTTTTCCCGCTCCCCAGATATCCCGTCAACAGCAATACCGGTAATTCTTTCATAGCTTTATCTATTCGTTTGCGTAGTCAATGCAGAACGCTTCTTTCTGGCTGCGGTAACGCTCGATACTGGAGGACGACAGCCAGGTGGTGTAGCCGCCCTTGAGACCGACCGAGCATAGACCGCGGATTTCCTTGGCGATGTTCTCAGCGTCGTAGTCTATTCCGTTCTTGTCCACATACTTCATAACGTGGTAGGCCTGCACCCAGGTGCGAACCCTTGCGGGCGTGGTGGTCTCAGCCTGGCGGGCGTTGACGCGGCGTCCCCACGCGCTCAGGATCTCGAACGGTTTGTTCCACGGCTTGCTTATGCCGTAGAAGCCGTCCGGGAAATGGTCGGGATACGGCATACCGCACATTACGTCTGCTACGTTCGACAGTGCCGGCCAATACTGGCCATAGGCGGTCGTGTAGCCCTGATTCGCGCATTCACCGAAGACATCGATGCTTACGTAGGCACCCACGGCGTGGATCTCGTCGCAAGCGTAGGTAACGAAGCGCTGGATGGCCTGAACCTTGGTCTCGCCGTATTTGTTGTGGTAGTCGATATGGTCCTCGAGTTTGGTCATACGGTCCGGGAAGCGGACGTAGTCGAAGTTGATTTCGTCGAAGCCGAACTTGCGCACGGATTCCTTCGCGAGCTCCACGTTGAAGCGCCAGACCGAACGGTCGAATGCGCTGGGCCAGTTGGACTTGTTGTGGAACAGCGGCGCACCCGTACTGAGGTCGGTAATGGCGCTTTCGGGGTTGTCCTTGACGAAATATGAGTCTTTGAAGCACGTGATACGGCCCACCACGTAGAAACCCTCTTCGTGCAGACGGCGTACCGCTTTGGCATAGAGTTCTTCTCCGCGTTTGCTCGCGCGGGCGTAGTTGGTCGGCGAATAGAGTTTCATCGCATCAGCTTTGTAGCCCGGGCATTCGTTGTCTTTGATGTCGATGACGAACGTGTTGATCTTTGTCTCCTTCGCGAGGGCTATGTAGGCCTCGATGTTGCCGATGACGCCGGGAGCGAAGTTCAGGTAGAGCGAGTAGCACGCCTTGGGCATTTTGTCGTTGCCTTTCCTATCTCTGAAGACCGGCTTTTCGTGGGGATAGAAGTCCAGTCCGATGGCTTTTCCGCCGCCGTAGGGGTTCCTGACGGCAGAGTGGATAGGGTCGTATTTCTCGGCTTTGTAGTTCTTCAGGGCTTCTTCTTTATCATAGACAGTGTATTTCGCGTAGATCCAGCCTTCCGCCTTCGGTTTAGCTTTCTCCTGCTTTGCAGTCAGGGACGTGTCGCTCGGGAATTTCTCCGTGAAGCGCACTTTGTAGCGGTTGACAAGGCCGGTTTTCAGATCATATTTGTCGTAGCCGATTACCTCGAGCGATGCACCTTTATGGGCCAGCGAACCTATCTTTGAGGTCGACGTGTCCACGATGACCGAACTGGGGCTGCGAGCCCATATCCTCTTTTCCAGGATCACTGCAGTGGAGTCAGTGGCAAGATTGTCTTTGCGAGCCCACGCATACTCCTTCTTGTTCTTCTTTACGCAGATATAAATGATCTTGTCTACTTTCTTCTGCTTCTCCGGAACGGCCTGGAGTTTTGCGCCTCTTATGAGCGTATCCGTTACGCTGATTGTCACGGCCTCCGGATCCGTCTCGTCGTCTATGTTGTAGAGATAGGCCTCAGGCCTGTCCGACGCCAGCCATCGTGGCTCGATCACTTCCTTCTCTTTCTTTCCCTTGCATCCGGCAAGAGCGAGGATAATCGCAGCGAACGCTGCTAAGTAGTAGTATCTTTTCATTTGAACGCGCAAAGATAATGAATTCTTCGGGCTAACGGAACTCGTAGTAGCCGTACCAGTAGACGCTTTCGTCTTTTTTGAGGACGAGGGCGTTGGAACCGGCATCTTTATCACCGATCAGCATATAATATCCCTTGCCGTTGGAGGCGCCGTAGTACTGGGTGAGGGCCGAATATGCAGGCGTAGCCTTCGAGAAGGTACCGAGGCCCTCGTCGAACATATGGGCGGTTACGCTGTGACCGTTTGAAGAGAAGCCGGTCATATCGCGAACCTTGCCCGGGCAGTAGAAGTCGCCGGTAGTGGTCTTGGTCTCGCCCGATTCGGTCTTGAATTCAAATCTGCTGCAGAAGCCGCCTGCGATCTGCATACCGTAGTATATGCCTATTCTCACGTCTTCGAGGGCTGTTATCTCCACTTTGACGTAGAGTTTGCTGTCCTTAAATGTGTATGTGACATCCTCATCGATGGCGAAACGCTTGTCCGTGCCCAACTTGGTATTCAGGGCCTCCACTTTGTTATGGACAATCACTTTTGCCGCGGTACCCGTTTCGCTGACGCTCTCGAAAGGTTCATCGTCCAGGAAAATCTCTATGGACTGCGTCTGTGCCGTCGGATCGCCCTCCGCGCCGCCGCTAGACGCGTGCCAGCCGCCCACGAAACCCGTAAGATTTGTGGTCTGGGAAGTTGTTGCCACCGTCTTCATATGGTAGGGGCCGATCCAATCCGTATAACTGCGGAACTTTTCGTCTCCAATCTCATATCTGTCAATCTGCACCGTCTGGTTGTTACTGACCTTTGCGAGGGTGATGAGGACGTCCTCTCCGTCGGCGGATTTGCTCTTGAACTCAGCGGTCATAGCATCTGAGTCGGCTGTGAGGGTGACGGGAATAAAAGTTTGATTCGGATCCACAATGGGGTCACCTCCTTGCACGAGCAATGGTTCGGCGAACACAATATTACCTATGCCCGACGACCTCTTGGCCTTTACACCGAAATAATAATAATCTTGAGTACAGCCGGGTTCCAGGCCGTCATACACATAGCTCCTCTCCTCAGAGGATAAAGCACCCTGGGGATTCAGCACCAACGGAGCCGCAGACTCCGAATTGAGCTTCAGATAAATCCACCACCCATCAACATCATCTCCGTCATATTCCCAGCTCAATTTTGCAGAAGTCTCGGAGAGACGCTCAACTTTCACGTTGAAGGAATCGGCGGATAGGTCTTTTTCGCTTTGTGAAGGCTCCTTGCTGCCGCAGGAGAGCACTGCCATCGCGGCTATCATCAGTGGGAAGAGATATTTTTTCATTTCGGGCCTGTTTATCTTTGTAAAGATACTGAAAAATATTCTTTTCTACGAAAGCGACGTTTCTTTCGGCCGGTGTGACGGAATTTGTCTTATGTTCGTGCCGTTAAATCTAATTCTTAAAGCTATGGACACAAATCTTGAAAACATCGATCTTTCGAAAAAGATCCGCGCAATCTTCAATGAAGGCCTCGCGGCTGCTGAAGTTTACCTTTCCGGAATTCTGGCTGACTGCATCAATTCTGTCTGCGACGAATATGATGAACAGCTCAAATCGACCGGAGAGAAGTTTGAATTCACAAAACCGCTTGCCGGTTTTTCTCCTGAGCAATTGAATCTATTTATCGAAAAGTACTATGCCGAAGGCGTGGAAGAGTGGATAGACGAAGGCGCTGACGGGCTCCTCGACGACCTTATCCTCCGCTTTATGCACTTCAGGGAGAAGAATCGGGCAGGCGTACGTCAGCGTTTCCCGTGCACTTTCCAAAAGTGGTCCGCGCAAGACGACGAAGACCTTCGAGCGATCTGGCTGCGCACGGACCAAGCCAAGGTCAAGTGGGAAGACCTTGAAGAAATGTTCGGGCGCCCGCGCAACGCCATCAAAATCCGCCTCGAGAAGCTCGGCTTCACCCTCGCCGATCCCGCCGTGAGAAGGTATACCTGATTTCCGCGTCAAAAACGCTTGTTTTAGCGCCGGAATGATAGGAAATGGTCATTCCGGCGCTTTTTCGGGCGTTTTTGGCGCCGATTAGGTGGTTTCGGACTGGATCGGCGTCGAGTTGAGGGTTTTTGGCGCCGGGACGGAGATAAATAAAAAATTAGTAAATTCGCGGTCGAAATGACTTCCAGAAAACTCCATAGCGTAAACGGAATCAGCCCAGCGCTGTTCGCCACTCTGTGCGAGATCTACACCTCGGACAGTCCTAAAGTGGAACTTGAAAAGCTCGACACCACGGACATTCCCGTCCTGCTCAGAATCTTGAGAAATACGCACAGACATTATCTGGAAGCCACCATCGTCGCTATCCACGACAATGTTCACAGGATGACGCAGATGTGCTCCCCCGAGCACAGCGCCGTCATCAACAAGTTCTTCGACGACTACGAACTTGACATCAAGACCCACATCCATTTCGAGGAGAAGGTCGTGTTCAAATACATAGAAGGCCTGCTGAAGGGAGAGCGCGATTCGCGTTTCTCAGTGGATATGCTCCGCGAAATGCACGACGACGCAGAGGACAAACTCACGGACTTCAAGAACATCGTGATGAGCCACCTCCCGGACAGCGACACCAGCGACGCGCGCTACGAGGTGCTGGTCGGCATTCTGAATGTGGAGGATGCCATCAGGCGCCACACCGTGATCGAAGAGAAGGTGCTGCTCCCTCTCGCCGAGCTTCTGGAGAACGGCAAAAACAGGCTCGAGGCGCAGGAGGACGATATGGTAGCCCACGACATCCTTTCCGAGCGCGAGAAGGAGATAGTAAAAGAAGTTGCCCGCGGTCTCACAAACAAGGAAATCGCGGACAAACTCTTTATTTCGGTGTTCACGGTGACTACTCACCGCAAGAACATCACCCAGAAACTGGGCATCAAGACTATTGCCGGCCTGACCGTCTACGCCCTGATGAACGGGCTGATCAGTCAGACCGACATAGATCTTTAGATTAAATCCTCTTCTTGAAGATATCCCACACCTGGATCCTGGTAATGTCGGATCCTTCGATATCGGTGTGGCCGTAGATCACTGCAATGTGACCGCCTCCGATAGTCGGATCTGCCATATAGGAAACGGAAACGACTCCTCCCTTAGGAGAATCGTAGGCCTGCGTTGACAGCATATATGCCGTACCGTTCTCGGTGGGCGAGGTAGCAATATCCTGTGCGTCGGTGGAATTGTCCACATCCACGACAGTGAAATAACTCTTCTGCCAACCGGAATTACCCACGGCCAGATAGAGATGTCCGTCAAGTTTGAAGGCCTTGATGTTTGCGGGAGAAGCGAGATTTCCCCAACCCCACAGACCGCCGTAGCGGAGAACCTTGTAGGCATCGGGATACACGGTACCGCGAATATGTTTCAGATCTTCTCCGACCCACGATTTACCACTCTCACCGCCGCCGTCCTGGCCCTGGCGAAGCGCGATTTCAGGACCGGCGCCGCCGTCTTTCTTCCAGTGGACACTTTCTTCTGCACCGTCTCCAAGGTGCTCGGCATAGTTGGGATCGGTCTCCGAGAGCTGTCCACGCGTAACGGACCAGATAAGAAGTCCATTCTTGTCGGGCTCGACGGGACTGACCGTCTTGCCGGCTGATCCGCCGAAGATATACGAAGCTGCACCGCCTGCGGGGCCACCGGGGAATTCGGACCAGCGGTCACCGCTTGTCTGAGGCTTACCCAATTCTTCGTCATAGTCGAAATACCAGGCGTGAACTGCATCGCCCGAATAGTATGCGGCAGTGATGAGCATACGCTTCCTGGCATCGCCGCAGACATTCATATAGTTGGCGAAGTTACCCTGACCCTCCTTGATGTAGAATGGCACAGGAGCCTTGTCCCAACCGTCGAGATAAGCATAGTAGATTGTGGTCGTGATTGACGCAGGTGCGATCTCATCACCTCCGACATAGGCGGCGATAAGAACACCGTTCTCGTCGTTGCCCATTGCGCCGATATAGAGGTCATCAGCGATTCCCTCTCTGTTGAGCTCACCCTTGTAATTGAGGTCGAGATCGTAGACGCGACCGTCGGCAGTTGCGATCATATTGGAAGACACGAATGCCACCTGGTTGCCGGGCATCTTGACGAAATCATTGCTCGCTCCGATAGTCTCCACGGCGACAGGATCTTTCTGACCTTCCCTGTACTGGCACAGAAGCTGGAACATTGCTTCCTCCACATCCACGATGTACCTCTTTGTGGTGGTGCCGTCCTCGGCAGTAACCGTCAGGGTCGGAGATGTCGTGTAGTCAGTAATGCTAGCGGGATCGGGGCTGATGGTGGCCTTTTCAGAAATGGTGTAGGTCACCTTGGTCACGTTCTTGAAGAAGTCGAGCTGATCGGGGAAAGCCTCGAGGACCACTGCGCTCTCCTGCTCATAGACGGTGCCTTCGAACTCAAGTCCGCCTGCTTCCACGACAAAGGTCAGAAGCTTGCATTCATTACTCTTGTTCTCCGGAGTAACGGGAGTGTCCGGGGTATCCGGTTTGTCAGGGTTATCCGGTTCATCGGGCTCCGGCTGACAGGCCAGCGTAAACAGCATCATAGCAGATGCAAAAAGTAAAAAGAATTTTTTCATAATAATTATAATTGGTTAATAGTTAATAACGTGAGAAATAGACCTTCAGGACATAGTCTTTGTAGTCCCCAGTCTGAAGGGAATACACCCTGACGGGGAAATCCTCCGAGAAGTCGTGGATACCCGTCAGAGGCGGGTCGAACTTCGCGTCTAGAGGAATTGACGCGTAGGCTTTCATCCGCGTAAGGTCGAACTTGTCGGCGTCCTTTCTGAGGATAGGAAAAAGTATCTCCCCCGTTTCGTGGTTGATCTGACCGGTCACAGACGCATAAAGCGGCTTTCCGGGGAAATCAGGGACGTCCGGTGCGCCCAAATTGGTCACCGTGATGGAGGTGATGGTCACATTGTCGTGCACATAAGTGTACACGGGCTTCTTGCAGCCTTGAATCATAAAGGCCGCAATCATCGATATAGCGAATAAAGTCTTTTTCATACTACCATCCGGGATTGTTATAGTTCTTGACGGCTCCGTTACGGCTTCTTTCCGACTGAGGGATTGAGAAAGCGTAGTACTTCTCGAAGAAGTGCCTCTTCTCCCCCGCATCGGCGTCTTCCTTCTCATAGGTGAAAGTGCCGTCGTTATTCTTCGTTATCTTCATTCCGTTGACGTTGATGTTGTCGAGCACGTCCACAGCGCGTCTCCAGCGCCTGAGGTCCCAGAAGCGGAAACCTTCGCCTGCGAGCTCAACCATCCTTTCGTGCTCGATAAGGGCCATAAAGTCGTCCAGGGTAGCTGCGTTCTTCGCCGGCATACCCCTGACGGAGCGAAGCTCGTTCAGGGCTGCCAGAGCAGCCGTCTTATTGGACGCCCAGTCCTCCTGCGCAAGCGCCTCCGCTTCATTGAGCAGGACCTCGCCATAGCGGATCAGCACCTCGAAGCGGCCGGTGCCGTAGGTATCCCAGCTATGGTCGCCCTCCACGAGGAACTTGCGAAGGTAGTAGCCCGTAACCGTGGTGGCTATCTCACTCTTGTCGAACTTCTTGTAGCCGTCAGCCCCGCCGACATAGGTCTCTATCGTACGGCCTTCCCAAGGCGCGCCATTGTAGAGTATAGTCGAATAGAAGCGCGGATCGCGGCCGTTGTACGGGTCGGCTCCGTGGGCCTCCCACGAGAACGGTGTGCCGTCGGCCATCTCGAATTCGTCTGCCAGCTCGGAGGTAGGCACCAGCCACGAAAGGATGGTCCTTCCGCCGGCATTGTGATAGGCTTCGTCGCCCTTCGGACGGAACATTTCATCCGTCATCACGGTGAGGTTGGAAGCTATGTTGGAAGTGAAGAACTCGACCACGAAGAGATTCTCCACGCTCCTCTCGTTAGAGAAAATGTTGGAGAAGTCCGGATCGAGCGCACCACCCGCGGCCGCGCACTGCTCGGCGGCTTCTATCGCCACATCCCACTGCTTCGCGTACAGCGCCACACGGCTGAGCAGGCCGTATGCAGCCGCCCTCGTCGCGCGGCCGCGCCATCTGTCAGGCCAGGCCACGGGGAGCACAGGAGCCGCAAGTTGCAGTTCGTCGATAATGAACTGCCAAGTGTCGGCTTCACTTGAAATGGGCTTGTCGTTCTGGTCGGGACCGTCCAGATCTTTGCGTATGACTACCCCGCCCCAGACGCGGGCAAGATAGTAGTAAGAATATGCGCGAAGGAAATGGGTCTCGGCCTCACGTATAGCCAGCCAGTTCTGGTCCTTGAAATTGGAACGGTACTTCTCGAGGTTGGCGAACCATTCGTTGTAACGCTTTACTCTGATGTAGACCTCGTCCCAGCAGTCGAGTATGCTGGTCTTGTCGGTCGTGAACTCGGAAGTCCAGATCATACAGCGGTTGTAGCGCTGCACGGAATTCCAGTCGCCGCTCTTGATGATGTCCGTCAGAGCGTCCGTAAACTTGCTGTTCAGGCCGAAGAACTCGGCACGGTCGCGCACGCCGCCGTAGTTGCCGATGGTGTACGAGTCGAAAGTTTCCTGGTTTCCGGACCAAATGACCGATTCAGAATAATAGTCGGGCGATTTCACATCCAGCACGGATTCGCAGGACACTGCCGCCGCTGCGGCAAGTATGAGCAATAATGATTTTACCGTTTTCATCTTTTTAGAATGTGAGGTTTACGCCAAGACTGTAAGTCTTCTGCTGAGGATAATAGCCATTGTTGATTCCCGGATTCTCGGGGTCCATATAAGGGAACTCCGTGATCGTGAACAGGTTCGTACCGGCCACATAGACCGAAGCCTTGCTCAGGCCGGCATACCTCACTATGTTCGCGGGAAGAGAATATGAGAGCTGGAGGTTCTTGAGGCGGAAATAAGCTCCGCTCACCACAAGAATCTCCGACAGATAGTCGTTGTTGGAGTTGTAAGTACCGTGCAGACGAGGATACTTGGTGTTGGTGTTCGGTGTATAGCCTTCGCCATACTGTCCGGGATACTCCTCTACCGGCCTATACATCCTTTCCACGAGATACTTGAATGTGTTTCCGCTCTCGTAGAACGGTCGGGTGTAGATAGTTCCGTCCACGTGGCCGGTGGAAGCATAGTAGCCGTTGAGCGGATAATCGCAGAGGCCGACACCGTAGAACAGCGCCGTCAGGCTGAAGCCCTTCCAGGCAAGTTCCACGTTCAGCGAATAGTTGATCTCCGGCAGAGTGGAACGGCCTACCTGGACGTAGTCCTGGATACGGTCGAACTGACCGTCGCCGTTGATGTCCTCATACATACAGTCGCCTATCATATAGTAGCCCGACGGCGGAGCGGGTGCGGCCGCAATCTGCTCTTCGGTCTCGAAGAGGCCGATGTAGTGATAGCCGTAGAGCTGTCCGAGCGGCTGGCCTATGACTATGTTGCCGTAGTACGGCTGCGAGTCCGCTACCAGACGCGAAAGGACCTTGTTGCGCGACCACGAGAACATTCCGCGCAGGGAGTACGAGAAGCCGTTGGAGAGCCAGTTGTTGTGCGTCACCACGAGCTCGAGTCCCCTGTCGTCCATAGTTCCGGTGTTGATGTAGGAAGGATGGTTCTTGCCGAGCGAAGGAGCATAGACATTGCCTCCGGCATCTTCGAGGATGCGGTCAGTATACTTGTAGAACCAGTCGAACTCCACCGACAGCTTGTTCTTGAGCAGAGTGGCCTCGAAACCGGCGTTATAGCAGGTCATATGGGACCACGTCAGGTCGCTGTAGACATATCCGTCGGTGTAGAACGCCGCCACGGGAGTGTTGTTGAAACCGTAGAAATAACCGGGAGCGTTCGAGCGGTAGCGGTTCTGCCACAGATACGGCGAACAGTCGTTCGAACCCAGCTGGCCTATCGAAGCGCGAAGCTTCATAAAGTCCACGAAACCGACGTTCTCGCTGAAGAAGTTCTCCTTGGAGATGGTCCAGCCCACTGCAATGGACGGGAAGATACCCCAGCGGTTCTCGGGCGCAAATATATACGAAGCATCCTGACGGGCGGTAAATTCCACCAGATACTTTTCATCGTAGATGTACGACAGACGCTCCGCGAAACCTATGTCCGCAGTATTGTAGTGGCGGCCTTCGACGGGATTGATGGCGGTAGTTCCGTTGTTAAGGTCCATCGGTTCCTCCGCCACATAACCGGTTTTGTTGCCCCACATCGATTCGCTGTAACGGCCGGTCTGCTCGTAAAGTGCTATCGCCGAGATTACGTGCTTGCCGAAAGTACGGTCATAGGTAATCTGAGGACGGAGGGTATAGGACCAGTCGTGAGAATAACTCTTAGAGAAATTGGACTGAGGGATACCCTGGGAGACGGTCTTGAACGCCTGGAGCTTTGTCCTGTCGAAGTAATAAAGCTCATAACTGCGTTCATAGCTCTTCGCATTGGACATTGCAAAGTTGAATCCGCCGAAGACGGAGGCTTTCAGTCCCTTCAGGAAATCGATGTTATCGAAACTGTATTCGAGAGTTGATCTGATGGCGCTTTCGTAAGTCCTCGAATCGGCATAGCCCGATTCAGTCAGAGCGCTGTCCGGGGAGAGCACCATCTGGCCATTGAGGAGGGCAAGCGGATAGGTGACGCCGTCGGCATCAGTGTAGGTATTCTTGATAATAGGTATACAGTAATTGGCGCGCTGAATAGGGTTGAAATAGCCCTGGATAAACTGCAGCGAACTGTTGAAACTGTATCCGGGCATATGGCGGTAGGTGTACCTGCCGGTCATATTGATGTTGTACCTCAGGCCCTGGGCCAGTTTCGCGTCGATATTGGCACGGACGTTATAACGCGTAAGACCGGTATTCTTCACGATACCTTTCTGGTCCATATAGCCCATACTGGAGAAGTAGCTGAACTTGTCGTTACCGCCCGAAGCGCTTATGTTGTGCTGCTGCAGAGTTCCGAAGTTGTTGTAGATAGTCGAGCGCCAGTCGGTGCCGCCCGCATCCAGCCAGGCGTCGTCACCAGTGACTCCGTTGGCCTGCATAGTCTTTATGTTCTCGTCGGTCCAGAGCGGCGGATTGCCGTCCAGCATACGGGCAAGGTTGTGCCAGTAGATGTACTCACGCGCATTGAGCATCTCGGGCATAGCGGTGTTCTGCGTCAGGGTGTACGAGCCGTCGTAATTGATGGTGGCGTGATCCGCCCTCGAGCCGGACTTGGTCGTGATGAGGATAACGCCGTTGCCGCCCTTCACTCCATAGATTGCGGCGGTCGCGGCATCCTTAAGCACGGAAATCGAGGCTATATCGTTAGGGTTAAGGTTCGATATCTGTCCGCTCTCCATCCCGTCTATGATGTAGAGGGGGCCGCTGTTTCCGCCGTAGGTCGCCAGACCGCGCACGGTGATGTGGGCCTGGTCCTCGCCGGGAGTACCGGACGACTGGATTGCCGTGACGCCCGCAAGTTTACCCGCGAGCATATTGGTCACGTCCGTGGTAGGAGCCTTGACGATGTCCTTGGATGTGACCTGGGTCACCGAGCCGATCACAAACTGCTTTTTCTGCGTACCATAAGCCAGCACCACGACCTCGTCGAGGAAGAGGTTATCCTCAGAGAGAGTAACCGTGATGCCGTTTCTGGCCGGGACGTCCTGGTCGGCATAGCCAATACAAGAAACGGTGAGCGTCGCGCCCTTTCTGACCTCTATGAGGAAAGCGCCGTCAGGGTCGGTGCTGACTCCGTTCGACGTCCCCTTCTCGATAACCGCCGCTCCTGGCACCGGGAGGCCGCTCTGATCCACGACCTTGCCCTTCACCGGCAGCAGCTGCTGGGCATACGCAAAAGGCATTCCCGCAAACAGCAGAAGGACTGCTATGCAGGAAAGTAATAGTTTTCTGTTATGGAGCATTAATTGGTTATAATTTAGTTCATCAAAGATACGAAATATTCCGAAACGTTGTATCTTCCCCCACCAACATTCAGCCCGTGGCGCCTAACCCGCTGTCACACAGCCAGATACTAAAAGTCGACTCCGAAAAACACGGAGTCGACTTTAAGTAATTAGCTGATAATCAGAGAGTTGCGCGCCACGTGGGCGAACTCTGAAACGAGCTATTCAACACCAACCATAACGATATTGGTCTTGTTGTTCTGATCGAAGATGGCTTTGAGAGTCGCGGCAGCGTCTTCTGCAGTGATGGAATCAAGCACTGCGAGGTAGTCGGTCTGCATATCGGCTCCGCTCATAATCTTGTCCTGGAGTATCATAGACCAGAAGGTATTCTCGGTCTGGTTTGCCTTGTACTCCTTGGCGAGATACTCCTTGGCCTTCGCGAGGTTCTCTGCTGAAGGACCGTTCTCGAGGAACTCGGCTACGAGTTCATTAACCCTGCCATTGGTGTATTCCACCTTCTCGGGATTGGTCTGGTAAAGAATCTGCACATAGGCGCTGGCGTAGGGGTAGCTGTTGGTGCCACCGTAAGCGCCGATGGAATAAGTCGCACCTTCTTTCTCGCGGATTTCCTCAAGAAGAACCATCGAGAGGGTCTGGCAGGCAATCTCGAACGAAAGGTCGTTCTTGAGGTTGTAGTCCTGCTTTCCTGATGCGAGCGTGAGGCTGGTGGCCATCGGGGTTCCCATCTGGCGGTCGAACTTCACGTCAAGCGATCCCTCGCGGAACTCGTATCCCGAAAGCTTGTAGCTTTCTTTCTTGTTCTTCTTTGCAGGAAGAGAACCGATGTACTGCTCGATGAGCGGCTTCGCCTGGTCGAGGCTGATGGCGCCGGTGATCACGAAGATGAAATCGGCGGCGTTCGAGAAGCGCTCGGCAGAAATCTTCATTGCGCGTGCATAGTCGACCTTGTCCAGATCTGCAGACTTGAGACGGTAACCGCGGGTGGGATCGGCATAGACAAGCTTGACGCTGTCCTGCAGGGCGCTCATAGGCTGCGCCTCCTGGTTTGCGAGCATAGCTCCGGTCTTGGTCTTCCAGGAGAGGAAGGCCTCCTCATCGCTGCGAAGGGCGGTGAAGTAGAGGTAGTTAAGCTGGAGGAGAGTCTCGAAGTCCTTCGGAGTGGAACGGCCCCTGAGCATCTCGTTATATTCGCTCAGACTGGCTCCGAGGCTGACCTTCTTTCCGGTGAGAGCCTTGGTAAGCTCAGTGCTTGAGAAATTGCCCAGACCGGCCACGTCGATAAGCTCGTTGATAGCGGAGAGGGTTACGATGTCTTCGTTGCCGTAGAGCGATCTTCCGCCGAAGCTGTTGGCTCTGAAGATGACCTCGTCGGCATTGTAATCGGTCTGCTGGAAGTAAACGACTGCGCCGTTCTTGAGGGTGAGCTTGGTGTAGCCGAACGGAGCTGCTTCTGCCTTCTTGACCTTACCGGCCTTGGGGAGCTTCGCAATCAGAGGTTCGTCGGAGACTTTGTCCTCATAAGGAGCGATTTCCTCGGCCTCGACGGCTGCAAGGGCAGCCTTGATTTCCTCCTCGGTGGGATAGACAACGTCCTCCTTATCGGGGAGCATACACACGACAACGAGGTTGTCGGGCTCGATGATAGAGGCGATAATCTGGTTGATTGCCTCCACGGGAATCATCGGAGCGAGCTGCTGAGTAAGGGAGAACTGGTTCTCGATGCCCATAATAGGCTCGTTGTCGATAAAGTGGCGGACATACTCGCGGCAATAGCTTCCGCTGGTCTTCTTCTCGCGCTGGTTGTAAGCGGTCTCGAGGTTCGTCAGGATATTCTGGCGTGCACGGTCATACTCGGAAGCGGTGAAACCGTTGCGGATGACGCGGAGCATTTCACGATAGACGGAAGTGATTCCACGGAGGAGTTGATTTTCATCGGTGATTGCGTAGCCGGTAAAAGCGTATTCGGTCTTCGAAACGAAGTACTCTTCGTCGTCGATTCCTGCATCAACGAAATCCGGATCCGGCTTCTGGAGCATTTCCTCGATACGTTCGCGGATCATCCAGTTCGCAGCGTTAAGGGCGTAGTGATACACGCCATAATTCAGGTCGACCTTCTCCTCGGGCTTAACTGCATCGTGCTTCTTGAAGATATAGGTCATTGCATACGGCTGCTCCTTGTCCTTTGCGATGCTGATGATGGGCTCAACGTTCTTCTCGATGGGGAGATAGTAACGCTCTGCGGCATCGGGACCGGCTGCAGGAAGGCTGCCGAAGATGGCGGCGATCTTCGCCTCGACCTCATCCACGTCGATGTCGCCGACCACCACGATACCCTGCTGGTCCGGGCGATACCATTTATGATAATACGCGCGGATAGCCTCGTAAGGGAAGTTGTCCACGACCTCCATCGTGCCGATAGGCAGACGCTGGCCGTACTTGTTGCCGGGATAGATCTCGGGGAGGATCTTCTCGTACATCCTCATCGAAGCGTTCTGGCGTGAGCGCCACTCCTCGTGGATGACTCCGCGCTCGTGGTCGATGTCGTCACCTTCAAGAAGAAGGGCGCCGGCCCAGTCGTGGAGGATCAGGAGGCAGGAATCCACTGCTGTCGGGAAGGTCTCCACCGGCACGTTGTCGATGTTGTAGACCGTCTCGTCGATCGAGGTGTAAGCATTGAGATCAGCGCCGAATTTGACACCGATGGACTCGCAGTACTTGATGACACCGTTTCCGGGGAAGTTCTGCGTGCCGTTGAAACACATATGCTCCAGGAAATGGGCAAGACCTCTCTGGTCTTCTTCCTCAAGGATGGAACCCACCTTCTGGGCGATGTAGAAGTTAGCCTGGCCCTTGGGCTCCTCGTTGTGCCTTATGTAATATGTAAGGCCGTTTTCAAGTTTTCCGATGCGGACCGCCGAATCGATGGGAAGCGGGGGCATCTGCTGCTGGGCAAAGCACATAGCGCCGGCAAGAATAGCCAACGCTGCAAGCATTGTTTTTCTCATAATTAACCTACTTAAGAATTTTTTTAGTGGTCAAATATACAAAAATTATGCTAGAGCAACTCAAAAGAAGCCACATTCCGAGTTCTGGAATCGCCGCCGATGAAGACCTGGAACTCGCCGGGCTCGGCGCCGTACTTCATTTCCTGATTCCAGAACGAGAGGGCATCGAGGCCAATCTCAAACTTAACCTCCTTGCTTTCACCGGGTTCCAGAAGTATCTTCTCGAAGCCCTTCAGTTCACGGACAGGGCGAGAGCAGGAAGCGACAACGTCGCGGATGTACATCTGCACGACTTCTTTTCCGGCGACAGAGCCCGTGTTCGTAACCTTTACGGAAGCGGTCAGGGTCTCCCCCGCCTTCATAGAACCGGCAGAAAGCGTAACAGGACCATACTCGAAGGTCGTGTATGAAAGGCCATAGCCAAACGGATAAGTCGGCTCGTTGTCCACATCAAGGTAGTTCGAACGGAACTTCATAAACCAACCGCCCTCATCGAGAGGCCTGCCGGTGTTCTTATGTGCGTAGTAAATCGGAATCTGTCCAACATTTTTCGGGAAGGAAGCGGTCAGTTTTCCTGACGGGTTCACGTCGCCGAACAGCACATCAGCAATCGAAACTGCTGCTTCCGTGCCGCCGAACCAGGAATCCAGTATAGCCGGCACATTCTCGCTCTCCCACTGGATAGTCATAGGGCGGCCGTTGAACAGCACGAGAACCACTGGCTTGCCGGTCTTCAAAAGAGCCTTGAGCAGATCCTTCTGCACATCGGGGATATCCAGCGAAGTGCGGGAAGAACTCTCGCCCGACATCTCTGCAGATTCGCCGAGTGCGGCGATAACCACATCCGAGCGAAGGGCCACTGCGATGGCTTCAGCGAGCATTCCGGCGTCCGAACGATTGTCGCGGCCGAGATCCTTTCCGAACATAGTCGAATTCGCCTCAAGTACCGGATCCTTGCAGAGGTTCGAGCCCTTTGCGTAGAGCACGCGGACATCCGGGCCTGCTACCTCTTTGATACCGTCCACCAGAGTGGTCGAACGGCTATGCAGTGCCGCCACGGACCACGTTCCCGGCATATTCGATGCAGCCTTCGCGAGCGGACCTATAACCGCAACCGTGCCCTTGCGGGCCAGAGGCAGAATCGGTTTGCCCTTGAATTCATCGTTCTTCAGGAGCACATACGAATCAGCTGCGATGCGGCGGGCGACAGCGCGATTCTCATCACTGTAGATCACCCTGGCGCCCTCTTCATCGCGGCAGAACTTGTAGGGGTCGTCGAACAGGCCGAGCTTGTACTTCGCCTCCAGCACCCTGCGGCACGCGCGATCGAGCGTCTTCACCGTCACCTCGCCCTTCTCGATGCCCGGGATAGTCTGGGTGAACAGCGCCTCCGCGACCATATCCATATCCATACCGGCGTTCAGTGAGCGGACTCCGACCTCGTGATAGTCCCCCACCCCGTGCATAATGCACTCGGAGATGCCGGTGTAGTCCGAGACGACGAAACCGTCCCAGCCCCACTGGTCGCGAAGAACGTCAGTCAGAAGCCATTTGTTGACCGATGCGGGCACGTCGTCCACGGTGTTGAACGAGGCCATAAATGAGCCCGCTCCCGCGTCAGCAGCGGCCTTGTAGCCTGTCATATAGTCGTTGAACATACGCTGATGCGACATGTCCACGGTGTTGTAGTCGCGACCTGCCTCCGCGCCGCCATAGAGCGCGAAATGCTTGACGCAGGCCAT
>JAGAAF010000053.1 GCA_017615435.1 Bacteroidales bacterium | reverse complement strand
CCTCAACCCTCAACCCTCAACCCTCAACTCACGTCCCTCGCCCCCCCCCGTGGCGGCTAAGTCCCTATCTCTCAACAAATTACTAATATTCGACTCCGAGATTTCGGGAGTCGAGTTTCAGGAAGGGGCTGATTATCAGGGCGTTATGCGCCACGCGGAATTGGAGCGCGAGGCGAGCTTCACGCGAAGGAACTTATGGCCGTTGGCAACGTGCGGAAGGTCCCGGCCGTGGGCAAAGTGAGAAATGTCCCGGAAGTAGGTAATGTAAGGAAGGTCACGGACGTGGGCAACGTGAGGGAGATCACGGCCGCAGGTACTAGAGCGCCAAGTGCGCATCGGCGAGCTTCGCGGCGGCGGGGCGGTGCGTGATGCAGATAATGGTCTTGGATAGGGCTGAACCGGGAACTGGACCGGAAGACGGGGATCCAGAAACGGTGTCAGAGGAAACGGGGGCGCCATCAGAAGAACCAGAAACGGTGTCAGAAGAACCGGGGGCGGGAGACTGGCAGAAATGGTCGTGGATACGTCCCAGGACGAGCTGTTCCGTGTCGGGATCGAGGGCGGAGGTGGCTTCGTCCAGGATCAGAATGCCACCGGAGCGCAGGAGAGTGCGGGCGATGGCGATGCGCTGGGCCTGGCCTTCGGAGAGGCCGCGGCCGATTTCGGCGCAGGAGGTGTCCAGACCGTCTGGCAGGTCGAAAACGAAATCGGCCGCGGCGAGGTGCAGGACTTCGCGCAGTTCTTCGTCCGTGGCCGACGGCTTGGCCATCAGCAGGTTCGCGCGCACCGAGCCGCTCAGCAAAGAATTTCCCTGCGGAACATACATAAAGTTGCACCGCGTCGCCGGGCTCGCGGGGACAGACGCCCGATCGGAATATAGTTCAATAGTTCCGGAAGTCGGGGTCAGCAAAGCGAGCAGGAGCTGCGCGAGGGTGCTCTTGCCTTCGCCGGTGGGGCCGGTGATGACGGTCATTTGTCCCGGTTTGAAATCGAAGGAGAAATCGGACAGGACCTCGGTGCCACGCTCTTCGTAAGAGAAAGACAGGCCCGAAACACGTACGCCGGGCGTGCCTTCAAGCAGCACATCCGCACACGCACTCTCCTGGGGCATCTCCCCTATCTCCATCAAACGCTCCTCCGAAGAGAGGGAACGGATGAACGCGGGGATGTAGAGCGCCAGATTCGCGACGGGACGCTGAACCTGGCCGACCATCTGCAGGAACGCGACCATCAGGCCGTACGTGACGGTACCGTCTTTCAAGCCCAGGACGCCCCATATGAAAGCGACAAGATAGCCCGCCGAAAAGCCGACGGACATAAAGCCGCGCGAAAGGGCCGAGTAGCCAAGGCGTGAGACCGTGCGGTCAAGCTCCTGCTCCTGAAGCACCTCCAACTCTTCCTGCGAAGCGCCCACGCTGCCGAGGGTCTTCACCAGAACGCGGTGCTGGAGGGTTTCCTGGAGGTGGCCGTTGATGTGGCCGTCGATGGTGCGGATTTCTGTGGTCAGGGCGCGCATACGGCGGAAATAGAGACGGGCGCCCACAACGGCCACAGGCATAATCCAAATGAGGATCCACGCCAGCGACGACGAGAAGATAAACAGCATCACGACCGCCGCAATCAGCTGAAGGCCAGTCACAAACGCTTCCGGGATGTCGCAGCAGATGAACTCCGTCACGACCCGGATATCTTCCTCCATACGGTTTGCCATATCGGCGCTGTGGAACTTGTCTTTTCCTGTCCACGTGCTGCGGAGGGCCTTGTCGAAGACGTCCGAACGTATACGGTTCTTCGCCTGAACCGTTATGCGGCCTTCATAGTATTTGACGAACACACGGGTGAGGACCTGAAGGGCCATAATGCCTATCAGCAGCCCGATGCCGACGCCGAGCGGGGCGTCAAGGTGGCCCGTGGCTATGTCCACTACCCTCTTGCTGAACCATACGAAAGCGAGCGAGGCGGCGGCAGCGACCGTCTGAAGGAAAGCGCTGAAAAGCACCTTCCACCTGACGGTCCGGAGCAGCCTCCAGACACCTTTCAAACACGGTCCGAAATCTTTCATCCTAAGCGGCGATTCCTATTTCAACCCACTTCTCGGCAATTGCCTTGGCATCCTTCAAAGCGGTTTCGTCTGAAACGTCATACTTGTCGGTCAGCAGTTTTGCCAGCCCCTCGACAGTGAACTCATCCTGGCCGCTCACCTGCTCCCAGAGATAGGCCGCAGTGGCGTTCAGATGGATCATCTTATTGAAATTAACGAGTTCGGTGCTCTCCGGCACGATAATGAACTCGCCGCAGATTTCCCTCAGTCTGAATCCTTCTACTACTTTCATATAAGTCTTCTAAGAATAGCCAGATAATATCTCCTGAAAAAGTACGGCAACGCATTCCACCTGCGGGCGCGCCTCAAAGCCTTCGGACTCGCGAGGTCTTTTATCCGACCACGGGGTTTCACTACCGCAACAGCCTTGCCTTTGATATCGGAAAGCCTGCAGTTTTCAGTGCCCAGCAGATTTCCGTCGCCCTTCAAAGTTACGCAATCTCCTTCGATTCGCACAATACGGTGCAGCACAAAACGGCCCTTCGCAATTTCGGCGAGGACGGGATCACCTTCAGCATAGGCCTGCATCGCCTTGAGCCTGACGCTGTCGCGGTCGCCCACGATGAACGGCAGCATACTCGAGCCTTTCGTGCGGATTTCGACTTCGCTCCCACGGGCGAGCAGTTCGGACACTTCGGGCAGCAGCACTTCGTTGGGGAAGGTCATATTCATAGGGCAGCGCCCTCCCCGGCGATGCCTGCGAAGCACACGCGGGCCGCATCTTCATCCGGCAGGCAGTGCATCGCGAACGAGGGCGCGCCCTGAACGGCCGCCGATATTGCGCAGTGCAGCCCGTCACCCATTGCGCGGTCGGCCTTGAAGCCCGAGCAGGACGAGTAAACGCTCGCATATGATTCCACGACGGACAACTTTTCCAGCCGGTTTTCAGGCGCCCTGACTATACGCACGAACGCCCCGACCGGGAACGCTTCGTTCTTGTAGCACGGCGTTTTTCCGCTCCACGGCGAGCCATAGGCTATCACACGACAGTCGGCGTATGCTCGCACGACGGGGTTGTCGTCATTCATCAGATGCGTGCCGGGAATGGCCTTGAGCCACATACGGCTGTGCGTGCTCTTGCCTGTGCCGCTCTTCGCCAGAAAGAGATACGCCTTGCCGCCGTTAACCACGGTAGATGCGTGCATTTCAAGCGTTCCGAGTGTCGCAGTCGCGAAAGCATACTGGAGCATCAGGGAGTTATTGAGCGCGAATTCGGCTTCCGAGGGCCTTAGGATATAGAGCGCAGATTGTTTAAAGTCTGCAGTCAGCGTCAGCAAGCCGGAAGTCTGGCGTCCGGGCGACGGGGCCATCTTCACGAGCCAGCCGTGGCCGCCTCCCTGGCGCCATAGCGAAAGCACAGTCTCCCCCGGCTCCGCCCCCTGGTCGATCACCAGCTCGAGGCCCGCCAGCTCCGGCGCCTCCCCCGCGGCCACTTCCAATGTAAACAGCGGCTCATCGCACTCTGCTACCGCGAAAGGAGTATAGTTATCCATCCCGAGCGTACAACCGTCCGGGATGATAACCCTGAAAAGGTGTTCAGCTACTTTGTAGTCAGCCGTCACTTCTGGATGTCAACGAACGGGAGTGCACCGCCGCCGTTGTACGTAGGCAGTTTGCCGTCCCATTTCTCGATGGCGTACTGCTCGACGATGAGTTTGTTGAGCGAAGCGGACACGACACGGTTGTAGTAGGCCTCGCCGTCGCCCTTGATCTTGAGAGCCTTCGCCTCACCTTCTGCCTTGGCGATTTCGATCTTCGCCTCCGCCTCGGCTTCCTTCACCTTGTTCTCAGCCTTGAGAGCATTCTGCACGGCCTCGTTCTTCGCGTTGATAGCGGCTGTCAGCGATGCCGGCGGGTCGATCTTGGTCGTGAACTCGCGGACGATGAAGCCTTCCTGGTTCATCGATTCGTCCAGACGGGCGCGGACCTCGGTCTCGAAGCGTGCGCGGTTGGCCATCAGCTCGTCAGAGGTGTAATTGTTCGCGCAGGTACGGTAGGCTTCGAAGATACAGGTCTTGATGTAGCCCATCTCCAGTTCCCGCACCGGTTTACGATACTTGATGAAGATGTCGGTTGCCTTGCCCTCGTCGATCTGGTAGGCCAGAGTCGGGGTCATAGAGAAGATAGCCGCATCCTTCGGGTTCACGGTGAAGGGTTCGTAAGTCACACGCTGGATGTAGGTCGGGTATTCGAAAATGCGCTCCGTGATGGGGTTGAACCACACCCATCCGCGGCAAGTTCCCTCGACACCGCCCTTGAGGTTCTCGTTCGAGCTCCACTTCTTGAAGCGGATACCCACCGAAGCGGAATCTATAGTCGTACAGCACGATGCCAGCACCACAATCGTAAGAGTGGTAATCGCCAGTGCCCAAAAAGTTGATTTTGTTGCTTTGCTAACCATATCAATAATTGTTTTTTCAAATATAGCAATATTTGTTTGATTGCTCCTCACCGAGATCCCTCTCCCGAAGCGTGGCGGCCAACTTATTGATAATCAGCATTTTACCCGAAACTCGACTCCTCATTTTCCGGAGCCCAGTTTAAGTAAGTCACTGTGTTACAACGACTTGTGCGCCACGGGCATCGGATAGGCTAGAGCAGTTTCAGGGCGATATGTGCGCAGGCTTCGGCGTCGGCGAGGGCGTGGTGGTGGTTGCGGAGGTCGAAGCCGCAGGCTGTCGCCACGGTCTGCAGCTGGTGGTCCGGGAGGCTACGGCCGAAGTGGCGGCGGGACGCGGCGAGCGTGTCGAGGAACTCGTAGTCCGGGTAGTCCATCTGATAAACCCGGAACGCCGCCTTCAGGCATCCCTCGTCGAAGCAGGCGTTATGCGCGACCAACGGCAGGCCCTCCACCATAGGCGCAATCTGCGCCCACACCTTCGGGAACACGGGCGCGCAGTCGGTGTCCTCCTCGCATAGACCGTGGACCTGCTGACAGAACCATTGATAATACTCCGGCTCCGGATGGATCAGGCTGTAGAACGAGTCCACGATCTCCCCTCCGCGCACCACTACCACCCCCACGCTGCACACGCTCGACGGCTGCTCATTCGCCGTCTCGAAATCTATTGCCGCAAAATCACGCATAAATGTATCTTTATGCAAAGATAATTATTCTGTATATTTGGATGAGATGAAACAAATGAAGGTATATTTCGCCGGATCCATCCGCGGCGGGCGGCAAGATGCCGAACTGTATAAACGTATTATCCAATACATCCAGCGCGAGCACATCGTGCTGACCGAACACGTCGGAGACCTGTCTCTGAGCAAAAATGAAGGTGCGAAGGATCGTGACGTCGCAATCTACGAACAGGACGCCGCCTGGCTCCGCGAGTCCGATCTCGTCATCGCCGAATGCACCACCCCGTCGCTTGGTGTGGGTTATGAGCTCGCCTACGCCGAGGCCCACGGCATCTCCGTGCACATCTTCTACAACAAGACCCGCACCTCCCTCTCCGCTATGCTCGCCGGCAACAAATACTTCCAGATTCATCCGTATGAAACCGAAGAGACAATCTACTCTATTCTAACGACTATTTTGAAAGGCTAATCCCTGTACTCCGTGTGCAAAAAGGGGCGATTTTGCATACGGGGAGGTGAGGGATAATAAATATTCAGTAATTTTGCGTTATGAGCATTTGGTTAATACTGATTGCCGTGATGATTGCGAGCGCGATCATCCAGGCGGTGCTGCAGTCGAAGTTTGACGAGTATTTGAAGGTGCCGGGGAAGCTGACGGGTGAGGAGACGGCGCTGAAGATGCTGCACGACAATGGAATCTATGACGTGAAGGTGACCTCAGTCGGGGGCATCCTCACGGACCATTATAACCCAGCGGACAAGACCATCAACCTTAGCGAGGGAGTATTCGCGTCAAGGTCGGTGGCGGCGGAGGCGGTCGCGGCGCACGAGACGGGGCACGCGATCCAGCACGCTATGGGCTATGCCCCGCTCAAGATGCGCAGCGCGCTGGTGCCGGTGGTGAACTTCAGCAATATGGCGGTGTCGTGGGTGCTGCTTCTCGGCGTGCTTCTGATACAGCTTACTCCGTCCGTACTATGGATAGGCATAGGCCTGTTCGCAATGACCACGCTCTTCTCGTTCATAACGCTGCCGGTGGAGGTCAACGCCAGCGCCCGCGCGATCGAGTGGCTCGACCATTCGGGCATCACCGATTTCCAAACGTCCCCTATGGCGAAGGACGCGCTCAAATGGGCTGCGTACACCTACGTCATCGCAGCCATAGGCTCGCTCGCCACTCTCCTTTATTACATCGGAATCGCCCGCGGACGCAGATAACGCGTGGCGCCCAACAGGCTGATAACCAGATACTTACCAAAAGTCGACTCCGAAAAACGCGGAGTCGACTTTTAGTAATACGCTGAAGATCAGGCACTTACGCGCCACGCAACGTCTCTATCTCAAATCCGTGATTACCCAGTCGCCCGTGAAAGTGTCTTCGGAAGGGGCGAAGGCGGACATATCGCCGCTCGGGGGCAAAAACTGGATGTTCTTGATCGTGAACGGAATTAGATTTCCGGAAAGAGGTTCGTTGTAAAGGCCCGACAGCCAGCCGTTGTCTTCAAGAGTCAGCTCGGTGATGTAGTCCATATAATCCATCTTTCCGGCGTGCTCGATGTATGCCTCCTTGCTGTCCAGATCCAGGGTCCAAATGTTAACGGCATCGCACAGAATCATAAGCCCCGCTCCCTCCATCCTGAAACAGTTGTCCTGCAGCACGGCCGAGCCCTCTACCGTAATGTCAGGCATACCGGCGATCACGTATTCGTAGTCGACGGTAACCCTATGGCCCTGTGCCTGTGCGAGGAAGGCCTCAAGCTGCTTCTGCTGAGCCGGGAGCGCGACAGCCCCCAGCAGGCAAAAGACTATGGTAACCAGAATTCTCTTCATCAGTGTAACATCGCATCCAACGACTCCAAATCCGATACCAAAACCGCGCGTGGCTTCGATCCGTCCTGAGGGCCGATGATGCCGGCGTCCTCAAGCTGGCTCATCACTCGCGATGCTTTTGCAAAGCCCATAGCGAGCCTCGTCTGCAGGAACGATGTCGACGCCTTCTGCGATGTGACCACAAGCCGCGCGGCCTCCTCGAAGCGCTCGTCGAGATCGCCCACATCCACGGACCCGCCGTCTCCCCCGCCGTTTTCGTCCTTCGGCACGGGCAGGTAATACGGTGTGTTGTAGCTCTGGCCATACTTCGTCTGATCGCCGATGTAATCGGTCAGACGGCGGACCTCCTCGCTCTCGATGAGGCCGCACTGGATACGCTCGTTCTCGATTCCGGCGGAGAAGAGCATATCTCCACGTCCGATCAGCTTCTCCGCGCCGGGCGCGTCGATGATGGTCTGGGAGTCGATACGAGACGACGTGCGGAACGCGATGCGCATCGGGAAGTTGCTCTTGATGATACCGCTGATCACGTCCACGGACGGGCGCTGGGTCGCGAGTATCACGTGCAGACCGGCGGCGCGTCCCTTCTGGGCGAGGCGGATGATGCTGTTGGTAATGCTGCGGCTGGCCGCCTTCGACTCGGGCGACGCGCCGGTGGTCATAGTAAGATCCGCATACTCATCGACCACGGTCACCAGGTACGGCAGATATCTGTGTCCGTGATCGGGGTTGAGCTTACGGTCCTTGAACTTGTTGTTGTAGTCCGAAAGTTTGTTCACGCCTGCCTTCGCCATCAGCAGATAACGGTCGTCCATCTCGATGCACAGCGAACGAAGCACCTTCTCCGCATCCTTGGCGGTCTTGACGATGGCGTGCGCCTTCTCGGATTCTTCGTCCTCAGCATCCGGCAACACTGCCAGATAGTGCTTCAGCAACGAGTTGTAAGCCGTGAACTCGACCATCTTCGGGTCGATGAACACAAGTTTCAGCTCGGACGGGTGCTTGGAGTAAAGCAGTGAACCGATGATCACGTTCAGGCAGACAGACTTACCCTGCTGGGTTGCACCAGCCACGAGGAGGTGCGGCGCCTTCGCAAGGTCGACTACCTTCACCTGCTGGGTGATGGTGTATCCAAGGGCTACCGGCAGATCGTATTTCGTGTTGCGGAAGACATCGTCATTGAGCAATCCGCGCAGAGGCACTATCGAAGGCTGGTCATTCGCCACTTCGATACCCACCGAATCCTGAAGTGTCACCACACGTACGCCCTTGGCGTTCATCGCCATCGCGATGTCGTCCTGGAGGTTCTTGATTGCGGAAATCTTGATGCCGGGAGCCGGAGTCACTTTGTACAGTGTGACGGTCGGGCCCACGACTGCCTTGATGTCCGTGATCTCGATCTTATAGTTACGCAGAGTCGCGATGATCTGATTCTTGTTACGCCCCAGTTCTTCCGTGGTCATCACGTGCTTGCCGTCCTCGTAGGTCTCGAGCAGCTCGAGCGGAGGGAACTTGAAGTTCGGAAGACCGTACGGCGGATCCAGACGGTTGTCGATACGCGGAAGTTCCTCCTGAACTTTGGTCTTAAGACCATCATCTTCGATAACCGTCAGTTGGGGCTCACCTGGGACAGCAGGAGCGTCCGCCGGTTCCGGTTCAGGTTCGTCTTCCACTTCGGGTTCCAAGTCCACCGGCTCGGGTTCCACTACCACCGGTTCCGGTTCCGGGACCGCCGGGGCGGGATTCGGATCCGTCTGCACTCCAAGGTCCACGGCCCCGGGCTCGATGTAACCCTTGCCTTCTTCCTTAGTGCCTATGGTGCCGAGCCAATGCACGAAGCGGGAGCTGCTGAGCAGCGCGGCGCACACCACGAGCACGAGCAGCACCAGGCCCGTGACCAAGACGCCCATAGCTGAGATGCCCCAGCCTATGATGAGAGCGCCGCAGTGGCCGCCAAGGCCGCCGCCGAAGACGGTGTCGGCGCCGAAGAGCCGACCGGCGTAGGCGAGGACAAGCGCGGCCACGAATGCGTCGCCGAGAGTCATAACCGTCGTCTTCAGGAGAGAATAATTCCATTTATGGAAAACCAGCCTCACGGAAAGGGCCGTCAGCACCACCAGTATCGCAAGGCTGCCAAGACCGAAGCAATCGCACACGAGGAAACGGCCGAAGCGGTATCCCAGCGAGCCGGCGGCATTGCGAAGCGCGTCCGCCGTCATATCCGCCTTCCAATGCAGCAGATATGATACGATCGCGATAAGAGTGAAAACGGCAAAAACCGCTATCACCAAGCCTGTGAGCTTGGCAAGCGCTTCCTTCTTTTCGGGTTCTATTTTCAGTCTGGGGAATTTCATCTGCGTCTGTTCTTCTTGCCGCCCTTACGCTTGTTCTTACCCTGGCCTCCCTGGTTGCCGATGCCCGGACGGCTGAAATCGGCATTTTCGGAAACCTTTCCGAGGGTGATACCTTCGGGAACCTTGATCTTGTACTCGGAGAGTTTCTCGATGTCGGCGAAAATCGTCTCGTCCGACACGCTGTCCTTATTCCAGATCAGATACTGCTGACGCATATAGATCGCCAGAGACCTGATCATCTGGGTTTTCATCTCTCCATCCGGTTCCTGGGCCAGAAGGTCGAGAATCTTCTCTATGTTACGGCCATAGTGAGTCGCGCGGATCTTCGTACCCTTCATCGGAAGCGGCACGGGCTTCGTCTCGAAATCTTCCTTCACGGGGCAAGGATACGGTGAATCCACATCCAGGTCGAAACCCGCGATCATATAGAGGTGATCCCAGAGCTTCTGCTCCCAGTTCTCCTGCTGACGGACCTGGGGATTCAGAATCTCCATAGTCTTGATGATTGCGCGCGCCTGCTCCGTGCGCTTGTCCCTGTCCGGAATCTCGCGGAGCTGCTCCACCATCTTCAGGATATTGCGTCCGTACTCGCTCATCTTGAGCGGCTCACGCTGGGTATTGTATTCGAGAGTTATGCTGTCCATACTTCAATTCGCAATTTCACAAATATAATCATTTTTGTATTTTTGGGGAACAATATGGCGGACAGCGTAAGAATAGACAAATATCTGTGGGCGATCAGGGCGTTCAAGACGCGCACTGAGGCGACCGATGCGTGCAACGGCGGAAAGGTGAAGATCAACGGCACGAACTGCAAGCCTTCCAGGCCTCTGAAAATCGGGGAGGTAATCGAGGTGCGCAAGGGAATGGTCGTGTTCACGTACAAGGTCCTGGCGTTTCTGGAGAAACGCGTCGGCGCCGTGCTGGTGGCCGAGTATGCCGAAAACCTCACCCCGCAGGACGAGCTCGACAAACTGCGCGCCCCTGTGGAAACGTTCTTCGTACGGCGCGAGCGCGGCGCCGGCCGTCCCACGAAAAAAGAGCGCCGAACCATCGACGCCCTTTGGGATTCTTTCGACTCCGACGAGGAGTAATTACTTTCCGAAATACCTCTTGAGAAGTCCGCGGAAACCTGCTCCGTGACGGGCTTCATCCTTTGCCATTTCGTGGACGGTGTCGTGGATGGCATCGTAGCCGAGTTTCTTGGCCTTGACGGCGGTGGCGAGCTTACCCTCGCAGGCGCCGGCTTCGGCCTCGGCCCTCTTCTGGAGGTTGGTCTTGGTGTCCCAGACAAGTTCCCCGAGAAGTTCAGCGAACTTGGCGGCGTGCTCAGCCTCTTCGAAAGCGTAGCGTTTGAAAGCTTCAGCTATTTCCGGGTAGCCCTCGCGGTCCGCCTGGCGGCTCATCGCGAGATACATTCCCACTTCGGTGCATTCACCGCGGAAATCATTGTGAAGGGCTTCCATAATCTCTGCATCCTCCACCTGGCCGTCTCCGAGTTTATGCTCGCAAGCGAACTTTTCACTCTCTTCCAGCACTTCCACGAATTTCTCGCTCTTGGCGTGGCACAACGGACATTCTGCAGGAGGGTTTTCGCCTTCGTACACGTATCCGCATACTAAGCATCTGAATTTTTTCTTCATAATTGGTATCAGTTTATTTGGTGTCTAACATAAGTGCATAACGAACCTTTTCCGCCGCTTCTTCGCCATTGACCGCCTTGAGAATTTCGAGTGCGAATGCCACGGCGTGTCCGGCGCTGCGGCCGGTGATGATGCGTCCGGACTTGACGGCAGGCTTATTCACGAACTTCGCGCCTTTCTCGATCAAATAGTCCTGGAATCCGTCGAAGCAGGTGAATTCCAGACCCTGGACATCCTTCAACTGGCTGAGTACGAGGCCGGGGGCGGCGCAGATGGCGGCGAGCGAACCGCCTTCGGCGTAGTGCTCGCGCATCGCGCGGACCAGGGCCTCGCTTGCGGCAAGATTCTTAGTGCCGGGCATACCGCCGGGGAAGATCATAAAATCTTCGGGTCCCGTTCCGGTGTGGTCTTCATCGAAGTCGTACAGGAAGGCTTCGGGGCCCACCGTCACTCCGTGCGATGATACCACGAACGGATCTTCGCCTATGCTCACCAGGCACACGTCCAGGCCGCCTCTGCGAAGGACGTCGTTCACTGCGAGGGCTTCCATATCCTCGAAGCCGTCCGCAAGAAAAATATTGATTCCTTTCATATCTTCAAATATAGGAAATATTGAGTATTTTTGTATGATTTCGTTTTTATGGAAGAGAAGAAACTGTATCCGCTGCGATTCCTCCCGCTGGAAGACAATTATTCCTGGGGCTGCGATTCTTTCAAGGTCGCGGACCTGGGGTATCGCGACACTGTCGTTGCAGACGGCTGGCTGGCCGCGAACACGCTCAGCGAGGTGATGGATACCTATATGGACCGCGTCGTGGGCGACCACGTCTTCGCGTCCTACGGCCGTCTCTTCCCCGTGCAGGTGAAGCACATCCGCTGCGAAGGCAAGATGCCGCTGCGGGTGCACCCGGACGACGAAATCGCCGGTCAGCGCTACGACTCGCTCGGGCGTGAGAAGATCTGGTATGTCGCCAAAGCGGCCCCGGATGCTCGCCTGTGCCTTGGATGGAAGCGAGCTACGGACGCATCCGAGCTGATCGACGGCATCAAGACCGGTGCGCTCGAATCGGTCGTGAATATGGTCGCGCCGAAGGCTGGCGATTTCTACCGCATCGCGCCGGGCCTTGTCCACGGAGCCGTGGGTTCGCTCGAAATAGTGGAGGTCTCCGAATCGTCGGCGCTGGATTTCTGCGTGTACGCGTGGGGCGGGCAGGTCAGCGAAGAGGAGTTCGACCCCGCGATGAGCATAGTGGATGCGCTGGATTTCATCGACTACCGTGCCTATGTACCGGCGGAAGTTCCCACGAGCGGCCGTCAGGGGATGAAGTTCCTCGCCGACCTGCCGCAGTTCACCGTCCGTAAGATGGACCTTCGCGACCCGCTTCACATTACCGGTGGCGACCACAATTCATACGCGGTGTATATGTGCCTCTATGGCAAAGCGGTCGTTCAGCTTCAGGCTCCCGTGAAAGCGGACTACCAGCTCGAGGCAGGTCAGGCGCTGCTGATGCCTGCGGAAGTGGACGATTTCATCCTCGCACCCCTCGCGCAGACGACCTCCGTGCTTGAGATAATGACAGAGTATAAACCCGAAAAAGATTCGTATATCGATGGCCAGGGAGAATGATTTCAGCCGCCTGGAGTTGAATCTGCCGGGCTGCCTTGCAAACTACTCGTACTTCCGCGGATTGCTGAAGCCCGAGACGAAACTGCTTGTGCTCTTGAAGGCGAATGCCTATGGCCACGGCGCGGTGGAGTTCGCCTCGATGATGCAGCAGGCCGGCGCGGATTATCTCGCCGTGGCGCTGCCGGTCGAGGGTATCGAACTCAGGCAGGCCGGTATCTCGCTGCCTGTTCTGGTTTTGACCGCCGGAACGGACTTCTTCGAGGAGATAATCGACAATCGTCTGGAGCCGGGAATTCCGAACCTGGACACTCTTAGAGAGTTTGTCGCTTGCCTGGAAGCCCGCCGTATAGAGAATTACCCCATTCATATCAAACTGGACACGGGTATGCACAGGCTGGGCTTTATGAGCGCCGAACTCGAGGCGCTGATGGCCTATCTTCGCGAGTGCAAGGCCGTTCGCGTGAAGTCTGTTTACTCTCATCTCGCAGCAGCTGAAGATCCCGCCCAGGATGAATTCACTCTGGGCCAGGTCGCGCTGTTCGAAGAGGGCTTCACAGCGCTTTCGGAATCGCTGGGATATAAGCCGATGCGGCACATCTTGAACAGCGCCGGCATAGAGCGTTTCCCGCAGTATCAGTTCGATATGGTCCGCCTGGGCATCGGTATCTACGGCATCTCTGCACTGCCTGGCGTCAAGTTGACTCCGGTCGCATCGCTGAAGGTCAAGGTGCTGCAGGTGAAAACGCTCAGACCTGAAGACGGCACGATAGGTTACAGCCGCCGGGGGCAGATCCCCGCCTCCGGTATGGAGATCGCGACGATCCCTGTTGGCTACGCCGACGGCCTCGACAGGCATCTCGGCTGCGGCACCGCCAGCTTCAGCGTCGCGGGTCACCGCGCAAAGACCGTCGGCAATATCTGTATGGATATGTGTATGATCGACGTCACCGGCCTCGGCGTGAAAGTCGGCGACACCGTGACCATCTTCGGCGAAGACCCCACGGTCGAGGAACTCGCCCAGATTCTCGGCACCATCCCCTACGAAATCCTCACCTCCGTCCCCCGCAGGATCGAGCGCGTGGTGGTCAGAGGATAAATAAAGAGAGGTCCTTATTCCAGGACCTCTCCGTCAGCGTTTAAAAATTCGTACTGGAGGATACTGTTGTCGGTCGATTCGACGACTTTCAACCTGCATTTGTACTTGCGTCTCCACTTTGCGACGAAAGACCTGAAGCCCCTCGTAAGGTATGCTCCCAGAATGGGGCTCACCCTGAGGGTAAGATTGTGAAGGCCCTTGTCGGTGACGTAGTAAGCGAGCTGACGCTCAACCTGCTCGTCGATTACCACCGTGGAAGCGATCTTGCCCGTGCCGTGGCAGAGGGGGCACTGCTCCGTGGTGTTGATTTCTGTTACGGGGCGTATTCTCTGACGGGTGATCTGCATCAGACCGAACTTCGTCAGAGGCAGCACGTTGTGCTTCGCCCTGTCGGATTCCATAAGGTCCATCATATATTTGTGGAGTTCGTTACGGTGCTCCTGGGAGTCCATATCGATGAAATCCACGATTATGATGCCGCCCATATCCCTGAGCCTGAGCTGACGCGCGATTTCTTCCGCAGCTATCTTGTTCACCTCGAAGGTGTTCTCTTCGCGGTCGGTAGTCTTTGCGCGGATGCCGCTGTTCACGTCGATCACATTCAGGGCTTCTGTGCTTTCAATCACAAGGTATGCTCCCTGCTTCATAGGGACCACCTTGCCGAAAGAGCTCTTGATCTGGCGGGTGACCTCGAAATGGTCGAAAATTGGCTCCTTGCCTTCGTAGAGCTTCACTATCTTCTCCTGCTCCGGAGAGATAAGCGAAATGTACTTGCGGGTTTCCTCGTAGATGGCCGGGTCGTCCACATAGACATTGGTGAAGGAATCGTTCAGCAAGTCGCGAAGGATGGTGGTGGTCTTCGAATACTCAGTGAAGAGCAGACCGACCGACTTGTCTTTCGCAATCTTCTTCCACGATTCTTCCCATTTCTCTATCAGCGACTTCGCTTCGGCCACCAGCACCGCGGCATTGTTGCCTTCGGAGGCGGTGCGGATGATGGCGCCATAGTTGCGCGGGAGGATACTCCGCACGAGGGTCTCGAGCCTCTTGCGCTCTTCTTTCGAAGAGATTTTCTGGGAAACGCTCACTTTCTGCGCGAAAGGGAGCAGTACAATGTTTCGTCCTGCCAGCGAAATCTCAGCGGTCAGCCGGGACCCTTTGGTCGAAATCGGTTCTTTGACAATCTGGCAGATGATCATCTGGCCTACCGAAAGCACATTCTCTATCTTGCCATCCTTCTCCAGGGCCGGGCCTATCTGAGTGTGCGAATAAAGGGTCTTGAGGTCCGTATTCGGGTTCGACTTCTTCACGAAATTGTCGAACGCCGTGAAATACAGGCCCAGATCCAGGTAGTGGATGAACGCCTCCTTGCTGTCACCGATATCGACGAAAGCAGCGTTCAGGGCGGGAAGGAGCTTCTTCACTCTTCCGAGGAAGACGTCTCCCACCGAGAAGCTGTGACCCTGGCTGGACTCTCTGTTGTACTCGATGAGCTTATGGTTCTCCATAAGCGCGAGCTTCACCTCTGTGCGGCCTACTGAGACCACCAGGTCTTTCTCTGATTTTTCGATATCCATAGACAAAACAAAAAGGCCCTTCGGATCTCCCGAGGACCTAGTGCGACACTGAATTATTTCTTCTTGTGTCTGTTCTTGCGCAAACGTTTTTTACGCTTGTGCGTCGCCATCTTGTGACGCTTATGCTTCTTTCCGTTGGGCATATTATTAAGGTTTTAAAATTATTTGCTCACTTTCTCCATAAAGCTGTCGGCAGGCTTGAAAGCCGGGATATCGTGTGCAGGAATCACGATAGTGGTCTGCTTTGTGATGTCGCGGGCTGTCTTCTCTGCGCGGTGCTTGATGATGAAGCTGCCGAAGCCACGGAGGTACACGGGCTCGTCCTTTGCCAGTGACTCAATAACACTCTCCATGAAACCTTCAATAACAGTCTGCACCTCAGTCTTCTCGAGACCGGTGTTCTTGGCGATCTTGTTAACGATGTCTGCTTTTGTCATCTCTCTAAATATCTAATAACTAACTAATTGCTTTTACCGAAAAGCGGACTGCAAAAATAGACTTATTTTTTTAGAAATCAAATATAGTAATGTAAATTTGTCAGCAGACTTCCGTTGGCACGGTGATTGACCGATAACAAGCGGAGTATTTTAACTGACATTTTGACAATTATATGATAAAAGACAAGGACTTCTTCTCGCAGAATGCCGCAGAAGTGAACATAATACCGGTGGTTTCCGGTGAGGGAGTGGCGAAGATCAGCGACAGCGAGCTTCCCCCTACCCTTCCCATCCTCGCCCTCAGGGGCGCGGTTCTTTTCCCGGGGACGATCTATCCCATAACGATAGGCCGCGAGAAATCCATCAAACTTATCCAGGACGCCGAGAAGCACGATTACTTCATCGGCGCGGTGCCCCAGCTCGACCCTTCCGTGGAAGATCCCGTGGAGGTGGATCTGTATAACTACGGCACCGTGGCCAAAATCCTCAAGACCCTCGAGATGCCGGACGGCACCATCACCGCCATCCTCCAGGGACACAAACGCATCGAGATGGAGTACGTGATCGATTACGACCCGTACATCACCGCGCAGGTGCGTTATCTGAGCGACGTGATGACCAAGGAAAACTCCGAGGACGTCAAAGGGCTCGCCAGTATGCTGAAAGACAAGGCCAGCCAGATCATCTCCACCAGCAATTTCGCCCCCAAGGAAGCTATCTCCGCTATGCGCAGCATCGAGAGCTTCGCATTCCTGGTGAATTTCATCGCCACGACGGTGGAGGTGGAAAACTTCGCCGACAAAGCCGAACTCCTGCAGTACGACGACGTCCGCACGAGGGCTATGAAACTCCTCGTCATACTGGACGCGCAGCTCCAACTCTCGAACATCAAGAACGAGATCAACCGCAAGGTCAAGAGCGAAATCGACCAGCAGCAGAGGGAGTATTACCTCAACAATCAGCTCCGAACCATTCAGGAGGAACTCGGAATGGACGAGAACGAAGAGTTCGAGAAATTCCGCGAAAAGGCCGCCCAGAAGAAGTGGCCCGAGGAAGTGGCGAAACTCTTCGAGAAGGAGCTCGGCAAGCTCGAGAAATACAATCCGAATTCCCCGGATTATTCGGTCCAGTACAATTACCTGGAGTTTATGCTCAGCCTGCCTTGGCTGGAGATGAGCCAGGACAACCTGGACCTCAAGCACGCGAAGGAAGTGCTCGAGGAGGACCATTACGGCCTTGACACCATCAAGGACCGTATCATCGAGTACCTCGCCGTGCTGAAGCTGAAGGGGAATATGAAATCCCCTATCCTCTGCCTCTATGGTCCTCCGGGTGTCGGTAAGACCTCGCTCGGCAAGTCCATAGCCCGCGCGCTGGGCCGCAAGTACGTGCGCATCGCCCTCGGCGGTATGCACGACGAAGCGGAGATCCGCGGGCACCGCAAGACCTATGTCGGAGCACTGCCCGGCAGAATCCTCGGCGGCATCAACAAAGCCGGCACGAGCAACCCCGTGATAGTCCTGGACGAGATCGACAAGCTCTCGCAGGATTTCAAGGGCGATCCGTCATCGGCCCTGCTCGAAGCCCTCGACCCGGAGCAGAACGGCACCTTCCACGACAACTATCTGGATATCGACTACGACCTCTCGAACGTCCTCTTCATCACCACGGCGAACAGCATCGCCCCCATCCAGGCGGCCCTGCTGGACCGTATGGAGGTGATCAACGTCAGCGGTTATCTCGCCGAAGAGAAGATCGAGATCGCCAAGAAGTACCTCATCCCCAAGCAGTTGGAGATGCACGGCCTTGACAAGAAGACCCTCAAGATCAGCGGCAAGGCCCTGAAGAAGATAATCGACGAGTACACACACGAAAGCGGTGTGCGTACGCTCGAAAAGCAGATAGCGAAGATCGCGCGCGTGACCGCGAAGAAAATCGCTATGGAGGAGGACTACCCCACCGTCATCGAGCCCGAGCACCTGAAGGAATACCTCGGCCTGCCGACCGCAGCGCACGACCTCCAGAAGGGCAACGAAGGCCCCGGTGTGGTCACAGGCCTGGCTTGGACCCAGATGGGAGGCGAAATCCTCTTTATCGAGAGCTCTGTTTCAGACGGCAAAGGAGTGCTGTCGATGACCGGCAACCTCGGCGACGTGATGAAGGAATCCGCCACCATCGCCTACCAGTACATCAAGGCGCATCCCGCTATGGCCGGAATGACCAGCGCGGAATTCGCGGCCAAGGACCTCCACGTCCACGTCCCCGAAGGCGCCACCCCGAAGGACGGCCCTTCCGCCGGCATCACGATGGTCACATCTATGGTCAGCGCCCTGCGCGGCAAAGCCATCAAGAAGCATATCGCTATGACGGGCGAAATGACCCTCAGGGGCAAGGTCCTGCCGGTGGGCGGCATCAAGGAAAAGATCCTTGCGGCCAAGAGAGCCGGAGTGGAGACCATCGTCATCAGCGAGGAGAACCGTAAAGACGTGGAGGATATCAAGGAAATCTACGTCAAGGGTCTCACCTTCCACTACGTAAAGACCATCAACGACGTAATAGACTTCGTGTTTTGAACGTACAGATAGAACAATCCTGGAAAGAAGCTCTGCAAAGTGAGTTCGACAAACCTTACTTTGCGGAGCTTGTCCGTTTTCTCCACGCCGAGAAAAATGCCGGAAAGGTAATCTACCCTCCCGGACCGCAGATATTCAAGGCCTTCGAGCTGACGCCCGTGGACAAAGTCAAGGTCGTCATCCTCGGCCAGGATCCATACCACGGCCCCGGTCAGGCTATGGGTCTGTCGTTCTCGGTGCCCGACGGAGTGCCCGCTCCTCCGAGCCTCAAGAACATCTTCAAGGAAGTCCAGGACGACCTCGGCATCAGGATGTCCGGAAGGCCCAACCTCGAGGGATGGGCTCGCCAGGGCGTCCTTCTGCTGAACGCGATGCTGACCGTCCGCGCCGGCGAGCCCTCCTCGCACGACGCGATAGGCTGGCAACAGTTCACGGACGCAGTAATCCGCTACCTCAGCGAGAACTGCGAAAATATTGTCTTTATGTTGTGGGGAAACTACGCCAGGAGCAAAGCTGCCCTGATCGACCATAACAGGCACCTGGTCCTGGAGGCCGCCCATCCGTCACCCCTCGCAAGGGGTGCATTCTTCGGCAGCCGGCCCTTCTCAAAGGCCAACCAATACCTGACAGCGACAGGCAGAGGGCCCGTCGACTGGCAACTCTAGAAGAGGGTCGGGTGAAGCTCGTCCAATCCTTCGAGCACCCTTTCCATAATCGCCTGGCGGTACATCGCCGACTTCGAGGAGATCTTGTAAACCTTGCAATACTCCTCAATCGCCGCTATCTCCCTGTCGTTGAACAGGACGGTTTTGCGGTGGCGATGGCGCAGGGCGGCCCTTTCCTTGGCCAGATACAGGGGATCGATTTTAGTATTCTTCTGCATTATTCCCGGTTATTGTTTTCAAGAACAGATTCGTAGATGCCCAGCAGCTGGGCGAGCGATTCCACCTCGAGGCGGCGGCCTTCTATCCTGCCGTCCGCACCCACGAGGAACATCTTCGGGGTGGTGAGCACTCCGTACTGCTTCTGGTAGTCCGACTCGATTTCGGGGTCCCACGCGTGAACTATCTTCACATTAGGGTTCGCACAGCTGAAACTGCTGCGGAACTCAGCCCATTCGTCGCCGTCCTGGCCGGTGTAAATCATCGCCAGCTCGAGAGGGAACGACACGCTCTCAAGCACGCGCGGCAGCATAATCGAGGTGGCCTTGCACTTGCTGCACGATGCATCATAGAAATATAGCACGGACGGGACTCCCTTCTCGGGCACCTTTACCTTTTCAGGTCCCACGGGCGGCAGCAGCTCAAGCGAAGGGGCTTTCATCCCGAGCAGGCTGGCGCGGTTGAAGTCCACGAACAGCTGCGCGGAGAACGCGAGCCAATCGTCCGCTATCCTGAGCTTCCCGCTGGCGAACCACTTGTCGTAAATATACACGGCAACGGCCTCCTCGCCCATAAGCGGCGGGTTGTCCATATAGTGCTCCAGGATACGGGTCGCCACCCACTGCCTCACAAGCGAATCCGGGCACGACTCGATAAGGAAGTCGCACTCCTGAAGCTTGTTGGGCATCGATTCGTAGATCATCGCTTCGTAGTACTCGCCGAGCAGGGAGTCCAGCGGCGCAAGGCGGGTGGAGTCCAGCTGCTGGGCGTGGGCGAAGGCGCTCAGGAGAAGCGATGCGATTATGATAAGTATCCTATTCATCGAATGGCGGCAGTTTTACTCCTTCCGGGACGAAGAGCGAGGTATCACCGTGATGCCTGAGGATGTCGCGCACGGCGCTCGAAGAGATGTGGGCGAATTCCTGGGCGGTGGGGATGATGATGGTCTCTATCTCCGGCGCAAGCCTGCGGTTAGCGTCCGCGATGCTGCGTTCCGTCTCGAAATCGAGCATATTCCTGACTCCCCTCACTACACACTTGATGCCAAGCTGACGACAGACGTCGATCGTAAGGCCGTCGTACTTGATCACTGACACGCCCTCCAGACCCTTCACGGCCTGCTTTATTATCTCCACCCTGGTGTCGTTGTCGTAGAACCCGGGTTTATCCTGGTTCACACCCACAGCCACCACCACTGAGTCGAACATAGTGAGGGCCCTCTTCAGGATATTGAGGTGTCCTGCGGTGAAGGGGTCGAACGACCCGGGAAAGAGTGCTATCCTTTTCATTTCTTCCTGATAAACAGTCTGACGAGCAGCGCGAGCAGCATCAGCACGAATACAAATGTACAAAGTCTGCCGACAATATCACCATACCTGACGAAGAAAGTCTGTTGTTCCGTCAGATTCACGTGGCCGTGAAGAAGGTAAGGCACCCACCATCCCGACTGCTCCACCACCTCTCCGCGCTGGTCGATGAAAGCGGAGATGCCGGTGTTCGCGCAACGCGCTATGTCGCGCCGCAGCTCTATCGCGCGCAGGCAAGAGTAGCTGAAATGCTGCCTGTAGCCTGGGGTGTCGCCCCACCAGCCGTCGTTGGTTATCACCGAAATCAGAGTGGCGCCATTCATAACGTAATCCCTGCACCATTCGGGGTATATCGATTCGTAGCAGATGGGCACGCCTATGCTCACACGCCTGACAATGTTGCCGGCATCATCGTACTCGCGGGCTTCCAGATTCTTCGCGTAACCCTGGGGAACGCAACGGCCCATAAACCCGCCCGGAGAGCCAAGCAGGTTCCCAAGCCAGTCGTCGAAAGGCACGAAGATCTTCGGGAAAGGAGTGAGTTCCGTGCCGACCACCAGTTTGCTCTTGTCCACACGGTCCGCCCTGCCGGTCGAATCCGTCATATATGCCGAATTATAGTTGAGGTACCAGACTCCGTCGTAGGTCTTGCGCGCAAGGATATCCGGTCTTGCGGCCTTGAAGTAGGCCTTATGGGTCGAAGCTCCGAAAAGAAGGTTTACGTCCGGATACTTCCTGACCATTTCGCTGAACGTCCTGAACGTGGGGGAATACTCCTCGTCCCCTACCCAGATGTCGGAAGTGAAAGTCTCAGGCAGCACCATCAGCGCCATCTCCGAGGGGTTTTCTCGCGAGCCGAGTTCTTTCTCGAAAAGGTCTACCACCTGCGCCGTCTGCTCCTTCTGCGGCACGGCGCGCTTCTTCTGCCAGGGGTCGAAGTTCGACTGCGCCATCACCACATCCAGCGTCCCCGCGTCCGAGCGCTCATCGTAGTGGCGGTAGATCCACGCGGACGTGAGCATAGGCACAGCCACGACAAGGCCCAGGCCGACCCCGGCAGCCCAGCGCGCCTTCGGCGTCCACGAGTTCCACCATCCGTTCGAAAGCACTACCATCAGCCCGAAGACTCCCAGGTTGACTGCCCATACCCACAGCGAACCGCCGAGCATACCCGTCCATTCGTACCACTGGATCAGCCGGGTCGAGCGAGCGAACGCGTTGCCGAACGCCAGCCAGGGCCAGCTGATGGACGCCTGAACCAGATAAAATCTTTCCCACGCCACCCACATCGCGGCGAGGAAGATGTACGGCAGCACTCCTGTGAAGCGCTTGCGGCTCACGCGGAACAGGCCGAAGATTACGGCCATCTGCAGGGCGTTCGCGAGGCTGGCGAAGATGCCGCCGCCGACCGTGGCCTTGCAGACCCACCAGGTGGTTATGAAGTTGAACAGCACGAAGGCAGCGTAATACCACCAGAAGAAACGCTTCACTCCGAGGCCCGTGGCAAGGCGTTCCGCACAAAGCAGCGGGACGAGGGCCACGAGGGCGAGCACGCCGAGGTGCGGAACGAGCCACGGCAGGCTCATCATCACGGCGAAAGCAAGAAGCAGCAGCGCTATGTTTTTCTTTTCTTTACTCATCATCTTCAGGTTCCTGAGGCATATTGCCGCAGTAGCGGCGCCATTTGTCCAGCAGGCGGCTCATATCCTCGGGTATCGCCGAGTCGAACTGCAGGAGTTTACCGCTCGTCGGATGCACGAAACCGAGGGTCTTCGCGTGCAGGGCCTGACGGGGGCATATCTCGAAGCAGTTGCGTATGAACTGCTTGTATTTAGCATAAATAGTTCCCTTGCGGATCTCCATCCCGCCGTAACGTTCATCGGCGAAAAGCGGGTGGCCTATATGCGACATATGGACGCGTATCTGATGCGTCCTGCCGGTTTCCAGGCGGCACTCCACGAAGGTCACGTAACCGAAACGCTCGAGCACGCGGAAATGCGTCACCGCGTGCTTGCCCTTCTCCGGGTCGTCGCACACGCGGAAACGCAGGCGGTCGTTCTGGTCGCGGCTGATGGGAGCGTCGATGGTGCCCTCATCTTCGGCTATGTTACCCCAGACAATTGCATTGTACCTGCGCTCTATCGTGTGTTCGTAGAACTGCTTCGCCAGGCGCAGCTGGGCCTGGTCGTTCTTCGCGATCAGCAGCAGACCGGAGGTGTCTTTGTCGATACGGTGCACCAGAAGGCCCATACGGCCGTCTTCTTCGCCCGCGGCCTCGCCCGGCTTCAGCCCGAGATGGAAGGCGAGGGCGTTCACGAGCGTGCCCTCGAAGTGGCCGTGGCCAGGGTGCACCACCATTCCGGCGGGTTTGTTCACCACCAGCACGTCGTCGTCTTCGTAGACTATGTTCAGAGGTATATCCTGCGGGATGATATCCACTCCGCGGCGGCGATAAGGCATCACGAACTTTATCACATCGCCGGGGCGGACTATGTAGTTGGCTTTTACGGCTTTGTCCTGGACGTGGACGTAGCCTTCTTTGATGGCGAGCTGGATGCGGTTGCGCGAAGTGTCCTCCATATGCTCCGACATATATTTGTCGATGCGTATAGGGGCCTGGCCGGAGTCCACGGTCAGGCGGAAGTGCTCGAACATCTCCTGTTCGCGTCCTTCTTCACCTTCACCGGGGAGGTCGGGGTCTTCTACGTCGAAGGCATTGTCCAGCCAGTCAGCCATTATTCTTCGAATTCAGGTTCTTCGGGCAGCGCCGGCAGTTTGCTTTCTTCCACCGTGAAATAAAGAGAAACCTTCGTGCCCAGGATTATGTCTTCCGCGCCGGCTTCAGGCACCTGACGGTAGACCATAGCGGCGAGGGAATCCTCCGCCGTCTTCACAGAATTGTCGAAGACTATCTTGCCTATGTTGAAGGAATTGTCCTGCACATAGCTCAGGGCGCGCTTGTACTGCATACGGCCGAAGTCGGGCATAGTGGTGTAACCGTCCACCTTGTTCCAGCCGAGCCTGAGGTCTATGACCGTGCCCACATCCACACTCGTGCCGGGTTCGATCTCTTCGCCCTTGAGAAGCTGCGCCACCACGAGGTTGGTGGCCATATCGTCCACATACGAAAGCCGGCCGAGCTTAAGGCCTCTTGTGGTCAGCTCCACCTTCGCCTGGCGAAGGGAGAGGCCCACGAGGCTCGGCACCTCGGCCTGCTTTTCCTTTTTCGCATTCACTGTGAGATAGACCTTGCGGCCCCTTTTCACATTGCTGCCGGCCTTCGGGTTCTGCGCATACACGCTGCCCTTGGCGAAACTGCTCACGAACACGGAGTCGGTCACGAAAAGCTCGAGTTTGTCTTTGTCAGCGAGCGCCTCGGCGTCGGAAAGCTGCATACCCACCAGGTCGGGCACGGTGACGGAAATGGAATGCTGGGTGGTGACGCGAAGGAACACTTCCACCACAAGCACTATCACCAGAATAAAAACTAGGCCGTAAAGAAAATGCTTGATCATAATGCGCAAATATAAGAAATATATTTGGCATTAAAAGGTCCGCTACCTTCCCGGAGGAGGGCCCATACGGCCTCCCGGACCGCGCATCTTGCTGCTGTCGAAGGTGCCGAAGCGGTAGGTGAACGAAAGGATGACGTAACGGCCGAGAGTATTATTCAAAGACTCAGTGTGCACGTTGCTGGAATCGGTCACCGTGAGGTTCTTTGCCTGGCCGAAGATATCGTAACCCTTTAGGGAGACTGTGGCCTTCTTATTCAGGATCTGCTTGGAAACCTCAGCGTTGAAAACGTACTCTGAAGGCTGCTGGGTGGTGTAACCCCTGTACCAGCGGTAGTCCAAATCGCCCTTGAGGCTGAAGCCTATCTCATCCACAGTCCAGGTGGCGCTTCCGGAGACTAGATTATTCCAGGTTGTGGTCTCTGAAGAAGTGTCAGCAAGCAGATAATTCGAATGGCTCATCCTTGTGCGGGCAGATGCCTGAAGCTCGAGGGCATCGATGCGGTAGGTCAGCCTGAAACGCTCGGTGAAACCGAAGGTCTTCGTCCTGTTCTCCTCGAGTTTGCTGCGAATGTCGTCGTAGTCCGCGAAGAAGAGGCCGTAGTCCAGCGAACCGTCCGTCTTCATATACTTGGTAGTGTTGATGCCGGTACCCACATAGCTTGCGGAGTTGGACCAGTTCACGCGGAGCATATTGAAGACCGTCCATTTCTTTCCGAGAGGCACGTTCGCGAAGATGTTGCCTCCCAGGCTGACGCTCGACGGACCGTTGACGGGCATCGAATATGTGACGCCGTTGGTGTACCAGTGCGCGTTCACGATAGGATCCTGGGTGTACGATCCGTTGAAACGGGCGTTGACTGAAGCGAAGGTCTTCTTGTTGTTGTAACGGATGTCGCCGTTGATGTTGTGCGAGAAGTACGGAGCCAGGTTAGGGTTACCGAAGGAAACCGACAGAGGATTGGAGTTGTCGGCCACGGTAATGAGCTGGCTGGTCGAAGGAGTCTGTGAACGGCCGCGGTAGAAGATGCGGGCGCTTCCGTTCTCTCCGAGGTCGGTATAGAGCATCGCGGTAGGCGACCAGTTCAGACGGGTGATTGTGGTGTCCACCTTGTAAGCTGCTCCGCTCTGTGTGTAGTTGTGAGTCTTGCTGGGGATCACGGCGAATCCGAGCTGGGCGCGGAACGATCCGGTCTGGTAGAGAAGGTTCGCGCCGGCTTCTTCGCTCGAGAAGTCGTTGGTGATATGGTTCGAATAACTGGCGATAGCTGCTCCAGTCTCTGCATCGGTTGTCGCCTTGTCGGAGATTGATTTGGTCCAGTTGTACGCAACGTTCGCCTCCACATAGAGGTTCTCCACGAGCGGCTGGGTAAAGGTAGCCCTTGCGAATGCGCTGTAGGAGTTCTGCATCTGCGAGTAGTTCTGGTTGACCAGGGTATTGGTCGGAGTGCCTGTCTCGTCGTAGACGTTGGTGGAGGAGTAATTGTTGCCGAGGGTCTTGTTCTGGCTGACGGAGTAACGGCCCATCAGGGTGAGGGTACGGCCGGGAATGCCGAGCTTCTGGCGAAGGAGGGCAAAGCCGCTGGCGGACAAGTTCTTGTTGTCGCCGGAGTTCTTTTTGAAACTGTCGTTGGTCTTCACGTTGCCGGTCGCGGCAGTGTAAGTGTAGGTGTCGGTCGAGTCTCTCTCGGCGAAGCTGCCGCCGCCGAAGTTCACGCGGGGTTCGAAGATGAGGGATGTGTTATCGGAGAACTTATGCTCCATCCTCATTCCGAAACGGTGGCCATTGGTGCCGGTGATGCTGTTGCCGTTGGACTTGTAGATAAGGTCGGAATCCTCGAGGTGGGTAGTCTTGTCCGACTGCTCCTCAACCCTGCGCTCCGAGCCGTTGAAGGCGTAGTTGCCGCTGAGCTCCATCTTGTTGTCGAAGAGGTTGGTTCCGCCGTTGAGACCGGCCATATAGGAGGTGGTGATACCGTTGCCTCCACCCCAGCCGCCCTGGCCCATACCCATCGGGCCGCCGCCTCCGCGCATACCGCCCATCATAGAGCCGGCGAGGTCGTTGAAGCCGCGGTTGTTGGTGTTGTTCGCGTTGAACACGCCGCTGAGCTGGTACTTGTCCGTGAAATTGCCCACGAAACCGCCGGTCTGCCAGCGCCAGTCGCCCGTGATATCGGTCGAGGGGATGTCGTGGCCCGCGCCGCCCATCACGTTTCCGAAGACTCCGTTCATCATTCCGGGTTTCACGCTGAGGTCGAGGATTGTCTCCTCTTCGCCGTCGTCGATGCCCGTAAACTCGGCCTGATCCGATTTCTTCTCGATGACTTTGAGTTTATCAATCACCTTCGCGGGAAGGTTCTTGGTGGCGATCTGCGGATCGTTCAGGAAGAAGGTCTTGCCGTCGATAGTAATCTTGCTGATTTCCTTGCCGTTATGGGTGATGGTTCCGTCTTCGGAGATATCCATTCCCGGGATCTTCTTCAGAAGGTCCTCGAGCATATCGTTATCAGTCGTCTTGAAGGTGCTGGCAGTGAAGGCGATAGTGTCGCGCTTCATCTGGATCGGGTTGCCGCGGTCGGTGACCTTTGCGGCCTCCAGCATACGTGCGTCGGGAGCCATTTTCACGGTTCCGAGATCCAGGTCTGCATCCTTCACCTCAATCTTCTGCTCGTACTTTTTGTAACCCAGGAGTTCAGCCTTGAAGACATACTTGCCAGGCTTTACGCCGGTAAGCACAGCCTTTCCGTCTTCGTCGCTTAGTTCGTAGGCGATTCCCTTGTCATTTGCGGGGTTGTGCAGCGAGACAGTGGCAAAACTGACGGCTTCTCCAGACTGTGAGTCTTTCAGGACGGCCTTCACCGTAAAAGACTGCGCGTACGCGCTGACGCCTGCGAGAAACAGGAGCGCTGCTAATTTGAGGTTTAGATTCATAACCAACTACTTTACCCTCTCCGGGTTATCTTTGATAAACTTCTCCCACGATCCTGCGCCCTGTCCGCCGGTAAGCGGGCTCGAAAGCTGATAGTAATGACACATAGCTATCGCAAGCGCGTCGGTCGCGTCGAGGTGTTTCGTATCAATTTTAATGCCAAGAGTTTTCTGCACCATCGTGCATACCTGCTCTTTCGAGGCGGAACCGTTTCCGCAGATGGCTATCTTGGCTTTTCGGGGCGCGTATTCGGTGATGGCGACGCCTCTGGAAGAGGCCGCTACCATCGCCGCGCCCTGCGCCCTGCCCAGCTTGAAGATGACCTGGGCGTTCTTGTCGAGGAAAGGCGATTCTATCGCCATATGGTCGGGCTTGTACTCGTCGCACAGCCCGCCCACGAACTCGCTGATGCGCGCGAGCTTCGCATAAGGGTCGGTCTCCTTGCGGATGTCCAGCACGCCCATCGCGACGTACTCGGGCTTACCCTTCTCATTTATACGAACAACCCCGAAACCAAGCAGGTTGGTTCCGGGATCGATTCCGAGTATGGTGCCGGATTTAGTCAATCTTGTCGAAGCCTGTGTAAGGGCGCAGGACCTCGGGGATGACTATACCATCCGGTGTCTGGTTGTCTTCAAGAAGCGCCGCCACCACGCGCGGAAGCGCGAGTGAGCTGCCGTTGAGAGTGTGCGCGAGCTGGGTCTTCCCATTCTCGTCGCGGTAACGGAGGTGCAGGCGGTTCGCCTGGTAGGTCTCGAAGTTGCTCACCGAGGAGATTTCGAGCCAGCGTCCCTGCGCTGCGCTCCATAGCTCGAAGTCGTAGGTGATGGCCGAGGTGAAGGACATATCCCCGCCGCAGAGGCGAAGGATCCTGTACTTCAGACCCAGCTTGTTCACCAGAGACTCCACGTGCGCTACCATATCGTCCAAGGCCTTGTAACTGTCCTCGGGCTTCTCCACGCGCACTATCTCGACTTTGTCGAACTGGTGGAGGCGATTCAATCCTCTTACATCCTTGCCGTAGGAGCCGGCTTCGCGGCGGAAGCAGGGAGTGTAAGCGGTAAGACGCTGCGGAATTTCGTTCTCAGCAAGGATCACGTCACGGAAGATGTTGGTGACGGGCACCTCGGCGGTGGGGACCATATAGAAATCGTCCACCTCTGCGTGGTACATCTGGCCTTCCTTGTCCGGAAGCTGACCCGTGCCGAAGCCCGAGTCTTTGTTCACCATCACCGGCGGCTCCACTTCCTTGTACCCGGCTGCGGTGTTGCAGTCCAGGAAGAAGTTGATCAGAGCCCTCTGGAGCTTCGCTCCCTTGCCTTTGTAGACAGGGAAACCTGCTCCCGTGATCTTGACGCCCAGGTCGAAGTCGATGATATCGTACTTCTTGGCGAGTTCCCAGTGAGGGAGGGCGCCTTCCGGAAGATTCACCTCCGGGCCGCCCATCTTCACCACCTGGTTGTCTTCGGCTCCCTTACCGGGCGCGACGAGGTCGCAGGGCATATTCGGGATCAGCACGAGACTGGCTTCGATGTCCTTCGCGGCCTGGTCCATCTGGTCGAGGAGCTCGTTGCTCTTCGCCTTCAGGGCTGCCACTGCGGCTTTCGCCTTCTCGGCCTGCTCCTTGAGACCCTGCTTCATCAGCGCGCCGATTTCGGCCGCCTTCTGCTTCTGCTCGGACAGGAGAGCGTCGCTCTCTGTCTGCAGGGCACGACGCTTAGCGTCCAGCTCGATGATTTTGTCTACGAGCGGCGCGGCGTCGAAATTCTTGATCTTGAGTTTTGCGATGACCTTGTCACGGTCTTCGCGCAGCGTCTTGAGTGTAAGCATAATTAAACCCCTGAGATTAGTTCTCGAAGGGGACTACGGAAACGTAAGACTTGTCCTGGCGCTTGCGGGTGAACTTGACAGTTCCATCCACGAGGGCATACAGGGTGTGATCCTTACCCATTCCGACGTTCTTGTCAGGGTTGTGGACCGTTCCTCTCTGGCGGACGATGATGTTGCCAGCCTTCACGGTTTCTCCACCGAACTTCTTGAGACCAAGTCGCTTGCTTTGTGATTCACGACCGTTCTTCGAACTTGATTGTCCTTTCTTGTGTGCCATAATTCAACTAGTTTTAAGCAGCGATTGCGATCTCTGCGATACGGATTTTGGAGAGTTTCTGACGGTGTCCGTTGCACTTCTGGAATCCTTTGCGACGGATCTTCTTGAATACGAGGACCTTGTCAGCCCTTGCGTCGTCTGCGAGAACGGTTGCCTTGACGGTAACGCCCTTCACATAGGGAGCGCCGACCTTAACCTTACCTTCATTGTCCAGAAGGAGGACCTTGTCGAACTCCACATCAGCACCTTTTGCTTCCGGAAGACGGTTGCAGAAGATTTCGTTGCCAGCCTCAACTTTAAACTGCTGGCCTGCAATATCAACGATTGCGTACATTGTAAAACTTTATTTAAAAGTTTCGGCCGTAAGCGTCAGCCCTCGCGGCTGCTCTTTACCTGCTCAGCGGTCATCTATAAAAACGGGCGACAAAAGTAGGAATTATTTCTTTCATCTGCAAAATATTTTGCTAATTTTGTAATGACCACTTTTCGAGGTATGGACACTGTCTTTACATACGACCGTTACGTCACCGGCAAAAGCTTCATCGGACGCCGTTCCGAGCAGGATCAACTGGCGGAGCTGCTGACCCGCGGCGAGAATGTGGTGATCTACGAACCGCCGAAGACGGGCAAGACTTCCCTGCTGCGCGAGACCTTCCTCGGACTTCGAGCCGCGGGCACCTCTTTTCGGACGGTCGACCTTTCGCTGCTCAGCGTCCGCACACCGGAATCCTTCGCCATTCGGCTGGCATCAGCCGTGATCGGACTGTACGCCGGCACTCCGGAGGAGATAGAGGAAATGTGCGGCCGGTATCTCGGTTCGGGCGGGCTGCGTTTCGACCGGGAGTCCTACGCACGCGGGGGCGGCTTCATCTCCCTCAAGGGGCGTCTGACCGATGCCGATCTGCGGGTCGCCCTGAGTCTGCCGTACCGCCTCGCCGCCGAGAAGCGCGAAAAACTATTCGTGTGCGTTTTCGAGTTCCAGAACATACTCCTCACTGACGACCCCGACCATACCCTTCAGATTTTCGAAGAGATCGTGCGCAAAGCGCCTCGCGGGTTGTGCAGCTGGGTGTGGACGGGAAGTATGGTCAACGCGATGAAGGACATCTTCGAGCAGCGCAAGTACTTTTACCATATGGTGGAGCGCGTGAAGATTGCACCCATCAGCGTGAAGGACATCGAGAACCACGTCAACCGCGGTTTTCTGGTGAGCGGAAAAGTGATCGAGAAGGAGCTTATCCGCGAAGTCTGCGCGAAACTCCGCTGCAATATTTATTATGTCAACCATTTCGCCGCCATCTGCGACGGCCTGAGCCGCGGATACATTACCCAGGCAGTGGTGGACGAGAGTATGCTTTCGCTTATCGCGATGCACGAGCCGCGCTTTATGGCCCTGATGAACGGTCTGACCAACTTCCAGGTGTTCCTGCTTCGCGCCATCCTGGACGGTGAAACGAAGTTCAGTTCTTCGGAGGTCATCGCCCGTTACGGTTTGAATTCCTCGGCCAATGTCGGCCGTCTCAAAGACGCCCTCTCCAAGAAGGAGATAGTCACCTTCCTCCCTAACGGCAGCGCCGTCATTCTCGACCCTCTGTTCGAATACTGGGTCAGGAAATACTTTTTCGAAATGTAAGTTATGCGTTACTTCAAGCTCATATTGGCTCTTGCCCTCCTGACCATTCCGGCCTTCGCCGCAAGCGCCAGGCCCGATTCTTTGAATTTGGCGCACTCCGTCAGGGGCACCGTGCTGGATGCGCGTTCCGGCTCACGTCTGCCCTCCGTCAATATCCGCGTTTCCGGGAAGGACTATGCGACGGTTTCCAATTCGGACGGCGTGTTCGTGATCAAGTCGGACGAGCCCATAGTCGAGCTGACTTTCTCCTCCCTGGGTTACAAGACCCTCACTATGCCCGTCACGGGCCCGGATGTGGTAGCCCGTATGGCCCAGGAGCGCTACCTTCTCGATCCCTCGTCCATAGTCACGGGCGAGCCGATAGAAATAGTCCGCGCAGCCGACAGGATGATCATAGAGAACTACCCCGACCGCTCCGAGCTCCTGAAGTGCTTCTACCGTGAGACGCTGCAGAAGCGCGGCCGTTTCATCTCCGTGGCCGAAGCGGTCACGCGCGTCTATAAATCATCGTACTACGGTCTGGACTACGGCGACCGCGTCGCCCTGGACAAGAGCCGCATCCTCGTCAGCCCGCGCAGCCGCGACACCCTGAGCGTGAAAGTCCAGGGCGGCCCCACACTCCCCATCTCCGCCGACGTGGTGGGCAACAGGGAACTGCTTCTGGACGATATGCTCGCCGGGATGTACACCCTGAAGATGGGAGCGCCGGCCTACATAGGCGACCGCCTGCAGTTCGTCATCCATTTCGAGCCGGCCGAGTACACCGACTACGCCCTCTTCTACGGCACTCTCTACATCGACAGGGAGAAGCTCTTCTTCACGAGAGTGGAAATGTCGCTCGACGTTTCGGATCCGGCGCTGGCGACCCGCCAGATACTCCAGAAAAAACCGTTGGGACTCCGCTTTACTCCGAAGGAGATGTCCTTCGTGATATCCTACCGCTACGACGGCACCGCCTGCCGTATGGAATACTACCGCACCGTCTGCCGTTTCAACTGCGACTGGAAGAAGCGTATGCTGGCGACCAATTATGCCATCGTGAACGAGACTGTCGTTACCGACGTCATCCAGCCGGTCGTGCCTATCCCCCGCTCCGAGCAGTTCCGCAGCACGGACTCTATGTCCGACAAAGCAGCCGAGTTCCTCGACCCCGAATTCTGGACTGGTTACAACATTATCGAACCCACCGAATCCCTTGAACACGCAGCCAAACGTCTGCACAAATAAACAGTATATGAGAAGATTGTTTCTGGTCGCGGCGATGGTCGCAATAGGTTTCTCTGCCGCAGCGCAGGGGACCCCTCCGCTAAGGGGTGCTTTCTCCGCATCCGAACTGAGTCCGTTCGTGGAGGCGGAATGGAACGCAAGCGGCGATGCGGCCGGTTCCGCCCGCCGTATGTTCGACGCCTTCGACGGCAGGGCCAACCTTCGCGAGGGCCTTGTGAAGAAGGAACTCAAGGGCCAGACTGTCTACTGGGAGCACTATGCGCTGCACTCGTCGATAATAGTCCACAGGGCAGACAGCACCGAAGCGCAGGATATCTTCACGGAAGGCGCGGCACGTCATACCGGCTACTCATATAAAACGCGCGATACCAACGACGGCATATCTTACTTCGAGCGCACGGATTTTATGGACGAAGGATTCGTCAGCATCTGGGCTCTGGCGCAGTCGTTCGATTCCAGCCATAAAAACGAGATTAACAAAGACAAATCTATGAGCGGCGAAGGCAATATCGAAGTCTGGTATACACCGCTCAAAGTTCATATAAAGAGCGCGGAAAATGTGTTCCCCGTGTACGAGGGCTGCACCGGAGCGATGGACTTTTATCTGTCCGATCTCCAGGACCGCTGGGCCATAGACGGCTACACCTTCAAGGTAACGTCTATGAACACCGACATCTTCACGGTCGAGCAGCCGGAGGTCACCACGGACGCCGAGGGCAAGGCCCATATCCGCCTCCACGGCGTAGAGAAGGGCAAGGGGCGCCTGCGCGTCTACCTCTACCTCGCCCAGCCTGAAAACAATTGCTATGTGCAGGTGGAGGAATATTTCGATGTGGAGGTGCTGGAAGCTGAAAAGTGGAGCTACAGTATGTCCGTCCACGACCAGTTCACCCTCCCGGCCCACGACTACTCTATGCACGGCGAATTCTCCGTCGCCGGCTCCCTCGACGAGGAAGACCAGCCGCACTGGGTAGTGCTTGAACCGACCCCCGTCAGCCGTTCCGGAGGCGGCACTTTCACCACTCAGGGTGAATTCCTCACTCCAACAGTCCGCGAAGACGGCATAGTGCTCGGCTTCGATATAATGGGAATACTTAACCGTACCGACGGCGCGGTCGCAGCAAATCTCGGTACGGCGCTCGAAGGAATAGCCTACGCTTTTTCAGGAGGCCAGACTGGTGCCCAGACCACTGATTCCAAGAATGTGGTCACTGGCGCGCTGATGATACTTGAAGAGGGCAGTTGGCCTTATCTTTTCAATGTCCAGATGATGGAACAACTAGCCGGATCCAGCGTCTCCGGAAATGATATTTATGCTCTTGAAGCTGCCGGAAAAGAGTTGGAAGCGAAACACCAGGCACAGGAGCAGAGCAATAAGAAGCCCAAGAAGAAAGGCCTGATAAAGGGGATCCGCGACGGTATGAAAGCCCTTGACGAAGTCGGTGACAAACTGTCCGGCATAGACTTTTCAGGCAAGTCGACTTTGGGCGCCACCGCCTACACCCCAGAGCAGGAGGCGGCCAAGGCGGAGCAAATAGCTTATATCAAGGAGCATCACTGCCTCGTTATACCCGATCTCACCCAACTCATACTGCCCCACTTCGGCAACTGGATAGAGGAGGGCAAGAAAGCCGGCCCCGGCGGCGACACCTCCTGGATGAAAATCTCCGGTACCTTAACCCTCCGCAAAGAGAAATAATTCGGCTTATATGGTAGAACCAGTTTACTCCCCATCTGAGAATCGGTACGAAAGTATGGAGTACCGCCGCAGCGGCCGCTCAGGCGTGAAACTTCCCGTATTGGCATTGGGCCTGTGGCACAACTTCGGCTCCCACAAGCCGATGCAGGAAATTAAGGCTATGGCGCATTATGCCTTTGACAAGGGCATATGCCACTTCGACCTTGCCAACAACTACGGTCCGGAATACGGCACTGCAGAAGAGAATTTCGGCAGACTTATGGACAGTTCTTTCCGCCCTTACAGGGATGAACTCTTCATCAGCACCAAGGCCGGATGGGATATGTGGCCCGGTCCGTACGGCAACTGGGGCTCCCGGAAGTATCTGATGGCCAGCCTGGACCAAAGCCTCAGGCGTATGAAACTGGACTATGTGGATATATTCTACTCCCATCGCTGGGATCCCGAGACCCCGCTGGAAGAGACTATGCAGGCGCTCGTGGACATCGTCCGCCAGGGAAAGGCGCTTTACGTGGGACTGTCCCGTTATCCGCTGGAGAAAGCCCGCGAGGCTTACCGCTATCTGGCGGCGCACGACGTCCCCTGCCTCCTGTATCAGGACCGATACAACATCATCGACCGCGCCCCTCAGCGCAGCGGCCTCATAGACCTCAGCGCCGAGGCGGGAAGCGGCTTCATCTCCTTTTCCCCCTTGCAGCAGGGCCTGCTGAGCGACCGTTACCTGAACGGCATTCCAGCCGATTCTCGTATGGCCACCGGCCGCACCTCGCTTCGTCCCGAACTGCTCACGCCCGAGATGCTCGAGGCGCTTCGCAGCCTCAACTCGCTCGCCACATCGCGTGGCCAGAGCCTCGCGCAGATGGCCCTCGCCTGGCTGCTCGCCGACCAGCGCGTGACTTCCGTGATCATCGGCGCCAGCTCAGTCGCGCAAATCGAGGACAATCTCCATTCTTTGGGCAACACTTCCTTCTCGGAGGAAGAACTCCGCCTGATCGACTCCCTCTCCAGCCCCGTCTGGCTATAAATCCGCAGAACCATCGTAAAACACAAATGAGTGATTATCAGCGTTTTGCGGATTGACCGTAACCACTTTTGAGGACTTTGAGACTGTATATATGTTTGGAATTCAGATAGATATTATTTCTAAAAATTAAAATTATATGAGAAGTTTACGCTACCTGTTAATAATGATCTCCTTCCTCGCCTGCGTTTCCTGTAGCAAGGATAGGATCAGTAATGGATATCAAGGGTTCATCAATGTGGACGGGAAACGTGCCGTGGACATCAAGATTGGCTACAATGACGACATCCGTGAATTTGGCCTTGGAAACCACAATTGGTGTTTATTCACTGAAGAACAGAACGTGAAAGAGCGATTGATCGATATTAATCAACAGGCTGCCGTAATTAGTCTTTCAGATTCGGGGGAAATCGTGGAGTTGGAACTTAATGTACCCGGCTATGGAGAATTATATGTCTGTGGCCGGCACGACTACCACAAAGGAAAGTTTGAGAAAACGGGTGAGAACACATATAAAGTCAGCGAGGCGAACTATATCGAGCGTTTGGAGAATCATAAATATAACTCTTCCTTCTTGGAAGGCACCCTTGTCTTCCATAAATTGGTCTACAACAAAAAAGGCTCTGTCCTGCAATTAGATATGACCCTGAAGCTCAATCGGGAAATTCGGATAGTCTACGACGGGGACACCCCTGTTGTCGATAATCTTGGGGGTAGAATGTAGGCCGCGCCACCTCGTTCGTCCGAGTGCGGGTGAAGGGACTCGAACCCATACGCTGGAAGCACCAGATCCTAAGTCTGGCTTGTCTACCAATTTCAACACACCCGCATAGGTGGGGCAAATATAGTTATTTTCCTAGAATAACGTTGCGTTGAAGCCCAGCGAGAAACCCAGTGTGCCTTCTTCGCCTAAATTGTCGGCCAAGGGACTTACGGAAAGCTGCTGGGTGTAAGTGCCCACCACGAAGATGCAGAATTTTGGATCGATGTAGTACTCGAAAATTGCGCTAGCCTTGGAAACGGGAAGGTTCACGAAAATGCTTTCGTGGGAATAGCTGCCCGGGTAGGTCGCAGACGGATTGATGGTGTGGTACTCTCCGTTTGAGAGTCCCCCGTGGAGGCAAGCAGCGACACAGAACGCATCAGATATCTTGAAGCGATAACCGATTCCTAAGATAAAATCGTCGTAAACCATATCGCCGTCCGTTAGATTGGACCCTGCAGGAACGATATCGTTGTAAGT